>JAQVLW010000020.1 GCA_028703945.1 Aliarcobacter sp.
TTTTTCATAACTTCAAATCTTGAGTCAAAAGTTGTTTTTTGCTCATCACAAACTTTTTTATAAGATTCAAACCATTTTTTAAGTGGCTCTTGAAAAACTGCAATATCAAGAATTGAACTTAAATCTTCAAATAATTTAAGATGCGTAAGTCTATAAAAGAAAACATTGTAATCCATCTTTGCATTTTCTAAACTTCCAAGTAATTCTAAAATCAAATGAAGATTCAAATTTCCACTTTTTGAAGAATCTAAACCTAATCTTTTGTTCATCAAATCTAAATATACTTTTTCATGTTGTGGTAAAAAAGTTTTCATATAAGACTCTAATTTACCCTCATCACAAATCAGTTTTAAAGCATCAATAAGTGCAAATAAATTCCATCTAGCAACATAAGGCTGGTTATTATAAGAGTATCTTCCCTCTGCATCTGTATGATTACAAATAGCATTTTTTTCAAAATAATCCATAAAAGCATAAAGACCATAATCAATTGTAAGTCCTGCAACTGAAAAATTATCAGTATTCATAACCCCATGTTGAAATCCATAAACTTGCCACTTAGCTAATAATTCAGCTGTTTTATCAACTAAAGAATAAAACATTTTTTCGTATTTGTTTTCTTCATTTTCCAAATGTGTATATAACTGTTTTATTACATAATCAGTCAGTTGAGAGATAGTTTCTTTATCTCTACTTCGAGCAAAAAACTCAAATGTTCCAACTCTAATCCAAGATGGTGACATTCGTAAAACTATCGCACAAGACTCTTGTTCCCAATCCCTATGAGCAAATGACTCAGAATCAATAATCCCTAAAGCTCTAGTTGTAGGAATTCCAAGACCAAACATAGCTTCACTCATAAGATATTCTCGAATTGATGAACGCAAAACTGCTCGGCCATCACCTTGTCGTGAATATCGAGTAAGTCCTGAACCTTTTGTTTGTAAATGCCAATTATTTACACTTCCCAAATTTATAGCTCTTCCATCTCCAAGCTGTGGAACAAAATAACCAAATTGATGCCCCGCATAGCCCATCGCATAAGGAGTTGAACCTTGTAAAATCTTGCTTCCATTTATAAAATCCAGAAATTCTTGTGTTTGGCACTCTTCATAATCTAGGTTTATTAAGTCACAAGCAAGGGGATTAAAAGATACAAGTTTTGGATTTTTAAGAGGTGTAGGATTTACTTTGTGATAGTACTTTTCATCAAACTCAAAATAATCAACTTCAAGTTTTAATTCGTTTAATTTCATAATTTTTCTCTTTTGATAAATATTTGTTTGTATATGCAAGAAGCTTACCAAAAGTGAACATAAAAGAGGATAAAGATTATCTTCTTTAATAAATAATGATAAATTACTGAAAAAAGTATACTATTTACCTTAAATCTAGAATTCCAACCCAAATCTAAGCGTGCATACAATAAACTGCCACACTAGATAAAGGGAATAATTATGGCTACAAATTTACAATCTATCAAACCAGATAGACCTAATATTATAACTTCGCAAATTGAAGGTATAAAATTTTATAGAAAAATGGATACTCAATCAGTTGTTGCGCAAATGATTGCAGGAAAATATGTTTTTGTTGAAGAGTATTATAGTAATGGTTTACAAGTTCTTGCTGAACTAAAAAAGAATCTTTCAGAAAAATTCAATGACAAAAGTTTTCAAGGGCAAAGAGATTATCGAGCAGCCTTTAGAAAAGCTTCACACAGATTACTAATCAAAGTAAAAGATAATAAACTAGATGTTAAAAAAGCTCCGAATATTGGTTGGTTAGAATCACTTTATCCAGATGTTTCAGAGTTTTATATATCTTTTCCTGAAGTTCAAGGAATGAATAGTTCATGGCAATGGCATGAAAAAGGTCTTGAGATTAAAACTTTGAATTTAACGATTCATCCTTATTATGGAACATATTTTCCAACAAGATTTGATCATTTAAAACTCTTTGATAAATGGTTAAAAAAATATGATGGACCTAAAGATAATGCCATTGATATTGGTGTGGGAAGTGGTATTTTAACATATCAATTAATTCAAAATGGTTTTGAAAATATTTATGCAACTGATACAAATAAGAATGCAATTATTGGTGTTTATAAAGATAGTAGAAGATTAGATTTTCAAAAGAAAATAACTCTAAATCATTGTGATTTATTTGGAGATTTTGATAGAAAAGTAGATGTAATTGTATTTAATCCTCCTTGGTTATTGGCAAAACATAATTTAGAAGAGGGAATTGATAAAGCTATGTATTATGAAGAAGACCTATTTCCACGGTTTTTTGAAGAAGCAAAAAAATATCTAAAAGAAGATGGAAAATTAGTTTTAATATTCTCAAATCTTGCTCAAGAAGTTGATAATCAAAGCACTCATCCAATAATTGAAGAACTACAAAAAAACAATAGATTTAGAAAAGATTTACATCTAAGACGAGAAGTAAGAGCATCATCAAGAAGAACTCAAAGAACAGATTCAAGGGAAACTGAAAAAGTTGAATTATGGGTTTTAGCTCACAAAAAAGTGAAATAAGTAAAGAAGCCTAAGCGCTCTTTACTTTTTCATCAATCAAATTTCTAACACAAACATCAATCATCTCAAAAACTTTATCAAAACCTTCAAATCCATCAAAAAAATATGGGTCAGGAACACACTCACCATCAAAACCAAAATCACCTAATTTTATAGGATTTTTACAACCTAAGTTTTTTAGATTTGAAATATTGCTATCATCAAGTCCAACTATTAAATCAAAGGTTTTAAAGTCTGATTTTTTTACTTGTTGAGCTTTTTGCTTTGAGATATCAACACCATTTAATTTTCCAACTTTAATAGAGTTTTCACAAGGAGCTTCTCCAATATGCCAATGTCCAGTTCCAGCACTTTCAATAACTAAATTTAAATTTTTCTCTTTTATATAATTTTTTGCAATTCCCTCAGCAAGGGGTGAACGGCAAATATTTCCAAGACACACAAATAAGATTGATTTTACTTCCATTAAAATTCATTTCCTTCAATACTATTATAAGAATAAGTTTTTATCTCACCATCTTCAACGATATAAGAGATTTCTATTGGTCTACAACACACTTTACAATCATCAACAACAGTTTCATGTCCATAAATACCTATGTCCAAAAGAATCGAAATTGCTTGTAAACAATATGGACATTGAATATGTATCTCTTGCATTTTTACTCTTTTTTATTGATTTATCTTTTTGTAATAATTGCATATAAAAAACCAACCGCTAAACCAATGAAGTGAGCATACCAAGCAATTGGTAAACCAATAATTAGTGGTGCAACTGAGATTAATAAAATCCAAGTTATAATTCCGTTTCTTTGGGCTTTATCATAATATGCAACAAATCCAAGTAAAGCACAAATTGCACCTGAAGCACCAACTAAATTTACATTATGGTCTAAATAATATATATATGCAAATGATAAAATTGAAGTTAATAATCCAGTTATTAAATATAAAGCAACAAACTTTTTAGCACCAACAAATCTTTCAATCAAATTTCCAAATTGCCAAAGGACAAACATATTCATTCCCAGATGGGCAATTCCTCCATGGGCAAAAATTGTACTTAATGGTTGCCACCAAAAACCATATACTAAAAAATATAAGTTTAATCCAAATAAAACTCCACCATTTGAAATATTTATCTGAATAATATACATTAAAACGGTTATTGTTATTAGTACATTTGTGGCCGTGAAATCTTTTTTACTAAAGTTTTTTAACATGATTTTGAACCTTTGGGAGTAATCATTGAGTTGAAGCTAGAAAATTTCTAGCTTCATTTTGTGTAGTTAAACTAATGCTTCTTTTAGAACATCTTCTATTACATCAACAGCTTTTATTTCCATTGCATCTTTTACTTCTTGAGGGATTTCATCTAAATCTCTTTCAAAGTTTTTTCTAGGAATTAAAGCTTTTTTCATTTTTGCTTTATATGCTGCGATTAATTTTTCTTTTAGTCCACCAATTGGTAAAACTTTCCCTGAAAGTGTCAATTCTCCTGTCATTGCAATATCTGATTTTATTGGTCTTTCAGATAATACAGAAGCTATTGTTAACGCCATTGTAATCCCAGCACTTGGTCCATCTTTTGGGGTTGCACCCTCAGGAATATGTAAATGAATATCAAATCTTTTATAAACTTCACTTGAATCAACTAGAACTTTGTCTGTAATTTCTTGTGGAGTTTTTGGAATAATTTTATTATCAATTTTTAAAGTTCCATTATCAATAAGAACTTTTACAACTGAATAAGAAATTCTTGAAGATTCTTTCATAACTTCACCTAGGTTTCCAGTAACAGATAATGTACCTTTTCCTTTTAGCTTAATAGCTTCAGATTTAAGTACATCTCCACCAACAGAAGTCCAAGCAAGTCCATTTGCAATTCCAATTGAGTTTTTCTTATCAGCTGGGTCAATTTCAAAAATTGGATTATCTAAATATGCTTTTAAATCTTTTGTTCCAATAGTTACTTTTTCTAATGTTTCATCATTTAAAATCTGTTTTACAACTTTTCTAAATAGTTTTGAGAATACTCTTCGTAAATTTCTTACGCCAGCTTCTCTTGTATATTTTTCAATTATTAGTTCAATTGTCGCTTTATTTAAATTAATCTCAGATTTTTTAAGTCCATGTTTAGCCAATTCTTGAGGAATTAAATAATCTTTTGCAATATGATATTTTTCATTTGGAGTATAAGAAGAAATTTCAATAAACTCCATTCTATCTCTTAATGGTGCTGGAATTTTTCTAGCATCATTTGCAGTTGATACAAAAATAACTTGAGATAAATCAATTGGGAAATTTAGATATAAATCTCTAAATTCATGATTTTGTTCGGGGTCTAAAATCTCTAACATAACAGCTGTTGGATCACCTCTGTTATTACTCCCAAGTTTATCAATCTCATCTAAAACCATAACCGGATTCATTTTTTTTGCATCAATTAAACCTTTTACAAGTCGCCCTGGCATTGCTCCAACATAAGTTCTTCTATGACCTCTAAGTTCATTTACATCTTCCATTCCACCAAGAGCCACTCTTATTAATGGTCTTTGTAATGCTTTTGCAATTGAGTTTGCAAGTGAAGTTTTACCAACACCGGGAGGTCCCACAAAACATAAAACAGTACCTTTTGCTTTTAAATCTTCAATATTTCTTTGTTCAAGAAGTTGTTTAACTGCGAAATATTCTGAAATTCTCTCTTTTGCTTTTTCTAAAGAATAGTGGTCTTTATTTAACTGGTCTTCAACATTTTTAACAGATATTTTCTCATTTGCATATTCTCCAAAAGGAATATCTAAAACTTGTTCAACATAAGTCTGTAAAAGTGATGCATCAGGAGAATCTGGATTCATTCTTCCTAATTTTTCTATTTGCTTTTTAGTCTCTTTATACCCTTCTTTTGGCATAAATTCTTTTTTAGCTTTTAATCTTTTTTTATAAGATTTAACCTCAGCATCTTTTTGATTATCACTTCCAAGCTCTTTTTGAATAGCTTTAATTTGCTCTTTTAGGAAATAATCTTTGTGAGTTTTTTCTATTTTAGAGTTTACTTTTTGAGTAATTTCTTTTTGAATTTTAAAAGATTCTATCTCTTTTTTTATAACTTCAATAATATCAAACAGTCTTTGTTCAATATTTGTTTGAGCAAATAATTTATAAGCTTCATCTTTTTTTACTTTTAAAACAGATGAAATTAAATCTGCGATTCTTGTTGCATCGTCATTTTCTTCAATTGTTTTTACTAAATCAGCAGGAAATTTAATATTTAATCTTGATAGTTTTTTTACATTGTCTATTAATACTTCAATTACTGATTTAATACTCTCTTCATTTGATATTTCACTTTTTAAAATATCAACTTTTGCAAATAAAGAATTTTCTTTTGTAAACTCTGAAATATGTCCTTTTACTAAACCTTGAAAAAGTACCTTGATTTTACCATCTGGTAAAGATACTTTTCTCATAATATTTCCAACAACACCTACATCATAAAAAGAGTCACTCTCTCTTTTCCCTTCTTTCCCATGCTTAGAAACTGTAACAACTACAAGTTTGTTATGTTCAATTGCATATTCAACCGCTTTAATATTTTCTTCATTGCTTAAAAACAAAGGAGCAATCATAAAAGGGTATAAAAATATATCGTCTTCTATTATTAAAGGTATAGTTTGTGGGAATTCATCATAATTTTCTAATTCCATTTAATTTAACTCCTAAAAATCATATATTTATTCAAATATTGCTCTGTACCAAGGTACTTTTACTGGTACTATTTCAGTCGGTTCTACCCAAGAATTTTTTACTTTTTGATCATAAAAAGCACTTCCTAAGCTCTTATCTCTTCTTATATAAAGCTCTGCTATTTCTTTATCCATAGAAGCTTTTGCCATAAATAATCTTGAATTAATTGTATCAACTAAAGGCATATAAGGAGAATTTTTATATTTAACTTTAAATTCATTTATTTGAGTTAAAGTTTCTTCTATTAGTTGTTGATCTCTAAACTGATATTTAAATCCTAAAAAGTTTGCTTTAATTTTTAAGTATCTTGCATAATCAATGTCTTTACTAAGACCAAATCTTTTAATATACTCATCTAAATAAAAGTTAGCCAACGCATATTCTTCTTCATCAATATGTGCATTAACTAATATTAACATTGCTGTTGGAACATATGGAGTATTTCTATGTTCACTCTCTAGAGATGTATATGTATCATCTGCTTTATCTAAATCGCTTGAAGCAATCTGTTTTAACATTTTGTTATACCAGTAAATCGCTGGTTTATTATACTCTTCATCATTTTTGCTTGAACAAGCAGTAAGTACAAAGACAGCACAAGCTATTAATAATAAATTTTTAAATTTAAAGCTTTTGTTCATTTTAGAATATCCTTTCTCATAAAAGTGATATTCTATCCAATACTAGCTTAGGAATTATCTGCTATAATTGAGCAAAATAATTAATAAAGGCAATATAATGAAACTTACATTAATTGGTAATGGTATTATGGCTCAATCATTAGCAAGAGGGTTAATAAAAAATCATGAAGTTGAAATAATTGGAAGAGATTATGATAAATTAAAAGCTATCCAAGAAAAAATTCCACAAATAACTATAAAAGAATTAGAAGAAAATGAAGATACAACAGGGAAAAATATTATTTTTTGTGTAAAACCTTATGCTCTGCAAAGTGTTTCAGCTAGACTTATAGGAACTGCAAATATATTATTATCTATTTTAGCAGGAACAAGACTTGAAACTTTAAGAAAACAAATACATGCAAAGCATTACATAAGAACAATGCCAAATATTGCAGCTTCGGTTCAAAATTCTATGACTACAGTAACAGGTGATAATGAAGCTAAACTTGTGGCAATGGAAATATTTGCAAGTATTGGTCAAGCTATTTGGGTAAATACAGAAGAGCAACTTGATATTGCAACAGCAGTTGCTGGAAGTGGACCTGCATTTTTATCACTTGTGGCTGAAGCATTAGCAGATGGTGCTGTAAAAGCTGGTCTTGAAAGACATCTTAGTAATCAATTGGTTCAAGGATTATTTAGTGGAACTGCATCATTATTAAAGCACACTCATCCTGCAATTATAAAAGATTCGGTTATGAGTCCAGGAGGAACAACTGCTGCTGGATATGCAAAACTTGAAGAATCAGGTGTTAGAGATGCTATGATAAAAGCTGTTGAAGAAGCATATAAAAAAGCTGTTGAACTTGGTAAAAAATAGTTTTACTTTAATTGAAACTTTAATTAGCATTACTTTTTTATCTGTTGTGATAAGTGGATTTATGTATTCTTCTTATCATGACGAGATAAATCAAGAAAACTTTATGTTATTAAATAACTTAGAAAATAGTTTTGATACAAAAGATTATAAAAATTTTACAAAAACAAATAAAACTCTACAAATTACACAAAATCAAGAAATAACTCAAAATTTAACTGTTTCAAAATATCAATTTGAAAATGAAAATATAAAAATCTTTAAATATGAAAAATAGCTTTTCACTACTTGAAGTAATTTTAACTTTAATTATCTCTTCTATTGTAATAATATATTCAACACTTTTTACAAAAGAGTTATTTTTTGAAAATAGAATTAATCAACAACTTGAAATCCAAAAAATAGATTTATTATCTACAAAAATATTTTTTGAGAAACACAAAAAAGAAATAGAAAAATTTAATTACACAAACCAAAACTTATATTTTGAAAACTCTTTACTTTTAGAAAATGTTAAAGAGTTTAGTTTAAATCAATCTGCAAATAAAATTACAATTTTTATAAATTTAGGTAATAAAATAGCTCAAACATGGGAAATTTTACAATGAAAAAAGCTTATACTTTACTTTTAACTATTGTTTTAATTACTATTTTTTCAGTTTTAGGTATTTTTATTTTAGAAACAAAATCATTAAAAAATACAAATCTAACAAATCAATATTTGTATATTCAAGCAAAAAATCATAAAAACTTTTTAAAAGATTACATAAAAGAGTTAGATTTAAAAGACATAAATCATATAAAAATTGATGATGATTTATTTGATATTTACGCAAAAATAGAATCAAAAGACTCTACTTTTACTATAGATATTTTTGTAAAAGCGAAAGATTATAATATTTCACTTTATGAAAGAATGACTAAAGAATAACATCCAAAACTTTAATAGCTAGTTTTAAAGCTTTACTTCTATGTGAAAACTCTTTTTTTATTTCATTTGGTAGTTCACCTAAAGTCTTATCAAAACCATTTGGAATAAACATAGGGTCATATCCAAAACCATTTTTTCCTACTTCTTTATTCACTACAATTCCATGCATCCAACCATGAACTGTATAAACTTCATTTTTATAAATTAATGCTATACAAGCGGTATAAAAAGCAGGTGTTTTTTCTAGATTTAATTCATTTAATTTTGATATTAATTTTGCATTATTGTCTTTATCACTTGCATTTATTCCAGCATATCTTGCTGAATAAATACCTGGAGCATTATTTAATACAGGAACTGAAATTCCAGAATCATCTGAAATTACAATAATATTTGAAAAACCTTTTTTTACTAATAAATCATAAATAGTTTTAGCTTTTTTTATTGCATTTCCTTTAAAACTATCTTGGTCTTCTTCAATTTCAATTTCACCTAAAATTTCACTAAAGGCGACTACTTCATCATCTGGCATCAGTTTTTGAAACTCAGTAATTTTTCCTTTATTTCCTGAGGCTAATACTATTTTCACTTTTATCCTTTTTCAACCTATTATTAACTATTATTAACTATAATCCCATAAAATTATAATATGTTTAGGATTATATATGATTAAATCAGTTTTACCTCTTAGTGCTATTATTGCGCTAAGATTTTTCGGTCTATTTTTAGTTTTACCAGTAATATCAGTATATGCTATGAATTTAGAAGGTGCAACTCCAACTCTTATTGGAATTGTTATAGGTGGTTATGCATTAACTCAAATGTTATTTCAAATTCCTTTTGGGGTTATGAGCGATAAATTTGGTAGAAAAGGTACTATTATTTTTGGTCTATTGATTTTTGCAATAGGTTCTATAATTTGTGCTCTTTCAACTGATATTTATACTTTAATATTCGGAAGACTTTTACAAGGTGCAGGTTCTATTGGTGCTGTTGTAACAGCAATGATTAGTGATTTAGTAAAAGAGCAACAAAGACCAAAAGCTATGGCTGTTATGGGTTCTTCTATTGCTTTTGCTTTTGCAATTTCTATGATTGCAGGTCCTACTATTGGAGCTGCTTTTGGTGTTGAATCTTTATTTTATATAACATTATTTTTAGCTCTTGCTTCAATTTTTGTTTTAATAAAATTTGTCCCAAATCCTCCTCAAATAACTCATACATATAAAGAAAAAGCAAAATTAGGTGAGATTTTAGGAAATCCAAATTTAATAAAAATGAATATCACAAACTTTTTACAAAAAGGCTTAATGACTTTTGCTTTTATGATTATTCCAATGACTTTAATAAAAAACTTTGATTGGCAAATGGCAGAATTATGGAAAGTTTATCTTCCTGCTATGATTTTTGGAATAATTGCAATGGCTCCAGCGGCTATTTTGGCTGAAAAAAAGGGTAAATTTAAAGAAATTCTTATCATTGGAATTATTCTTTTTGCAATTTCTTATTTAGTTATTGGATTTAGTTCAAGTGCAACTGTTTTTGTAATTGGTGTTGTTATTTTCTTTATTGGATTTAATATGCATGAACCAATTATGCAATCACTTGCAGCTAAGTTTGCAAAAGTTCACCAAAGAGGTTTAGTTTTAGGGATTTTCACATCAGCTGGTTATGTGGGAACTTTCTTAGGTGGACTTCTTGGTGGTGCATTTTATGAAAGTGCATCAATGAACACTTTAGTAATTGTTATTGCAGTAGTTTGTATTTTATGGGCTATTTTGATTATTACTATGCCAAACCCTACTAAGAAAAAATTTATCTATTTAAGTTTAGATGAATATAAATTAGAAAATAGTGGAAAATTAGAAACTAATTCTATTGAAGAATGGTATATAAACAATACAGAAAATATAATTGCTATTAAATATGATAGTGATTTAATATCAGATATAGAAGTAAAAAATCTTCTAAAATAATATTTTATTTTTAATGAAATATTAGCTACTATAGATACAAAAAAAGGAGATTAGGATGCAAAAAATATTAATAATATCTTTTGTTCTAATCTCTTTTTTCTCTTTATTTTCAACCGCTTCAAAAACTTTTAATATTCAAGAACATCAATTAAAATCCATTGAAAATAGATATGGTATTCAAGCAAGAACCAGAGTCGAAGAATGGGATGCTATGATCGAATCTTCGAAAGATGAGGATACTCTAAATAAAATCAAAAATGTAAATGATTTTTTTAATAAAATTCCCTATAAAACAGATTTAAGTACGTGGGGTGTAAAAGATTATTGGGCAACACCTTTTGAGTTTATGGGAATTGGTGCTGGAGATTGTGAAGATTATGCAATTGCAAAATATTTTTCTTTAATTAAATTAGGAATTCCTGATGAAAAACTAAGAATTACTTATGTATCTTACAAAAAAGCAAATAGTAAATTTGAACAAGCTCACATGGTTTTAACTTATTATCATAAAGTAGGAGTTGAACCCGTAGTTTTAGATAATATTAATAAAACCTTACAAGTTGCATCAAAAAGACCTGATTTAGTACCTGTTTATAGCTTCAATGCTTCTGGATTATGGCAAGCAAAAACAAAAGGTGAAGCAAGAGTTGGAAATAATGAACTTAAATCTTGGAAAGATTTAATGAGTAGATTTTAAAAAAGGAATACAAAATGTCTTTATCTAAACAGTTATATATAATCATATCAATAATATTTTTTATGATTTTTACAGGTAATTTTATCATTAGCGTTAAAAATACTAAAGAGTATTTGGAAACAGAGTCTATAACAAAAGCTCAAGATACTGCAACTTTATTGGGAATGAGTTTAAAGAATCTTCTAAAAGATAAAACTAATCCTGAGATTGAATCCATAATAAATGCTATTGCAAATAGAGGTTTTTATAAAGAAATTAGATTAGAAGATTCATATTTTTCTATAAAAGATAGCGATTTAATAAAAAATACAAAAGATTTGAGCATTGGTAAATGGCAAATTTCTAATTTAAGTATTGACGAAAAAAGTGGAAATATTGAAGAATTGACTTCAGTTTTAAGTATGGAAAATGAACTTAATGCTCTTGAAAATTTAAATACGGAAAATAATGAAAATCAAACACAAAATAGTGAATTAGAAAATAATTATATTTTTACACCAAATGAAAAATTTAAAAACAATAAAAATATAAATATCTCTTTTATTGCAAAAAATATAAATGGTGAACAGGTCAATGCAAAAGCAACTCTAACATTAAATAAAACTTTAGTTCAAGTTACAAGAGAAATAAAATTTGATTATATTCCACAATGGTTTATTAATTTAATCCCAATAGAATTAGAAGAACAAGCAAGTGAAATAAGTGATGGTTGGCAAACAAGTGCAATTATTTATGTAAGTGCAAATCCAGGTGATGCTTATGCCAAACTTTATGAACAAGCAAAGAGTGCTAGTATTTATGCAATTATCTCATTTATTATTTCTATTGTAATCTTATTCATTTTTGTTCAATATATTTTAAAACCATTAAAAAATCTAGAAAAACTTGCAAAGAATATAGCAAGTGGAAAATTTGGAATAATAAAACACCTTCCTTGGACAACAGAAATAAAAGCAGTTGCAATTGCCTTTAATGATATGTCAACAAAAATAGAAGCTATTATTAATAGATTGAATAATACCCTTGAAAATTTAAGTAAAAAATTATCAACAGATGATTTAACAGCACTTTGTTTAAAACAAAATTTTGAAACTGATATGAAACATATGTTTATAAATAAATCAACTGGTTATATTTTTGTAATAAAAATCACTGATTTAGCCTCTTTTGCAAAAGCTCATACGACAAGCGAAGTAAATGATTTTATTAAAAAATTTGCAAAAATTTTAAGAGCTAATAAGTATAAAAATCTAAAAACAAGTGCTTATAGATTTTTTGGTTCTGAATTTGCATTAATTGCTAAAGATTTTACATATGAAGATGCAATAGGTTTTACGAAACAACTACAAAAAAGTTTCGAAGAGTTATCTATTGAATTTAACAAAAGAGAGATTGTACATATTGGAGGAACGCCTTTTAATCCAATTGGAACAACACCTGAAATTTTACAAAGTGCAACTCAGGCTTATGAAAAAGCTACTTTAATTGGACCAAATGAGTTTTTTATTACAGATGAAAATGAACTTTCACGAGATATGGAATCTTGGAGAAATCTAATTTTTGACATTATTGATAGCTCTAGATTTGAAGTCAATTATATTGGAAATTCTAAAACTTTAAATGTAGATGAAAAAATTGTTATGCAAGAAGCATTTACAAATTTAAAAGATAAAGATGGAAATAATATTCCAATTGGAACATTTGTTTCTATTGCTGAAAAATATGAAAAAGTAGTTGACTTCGATAAAAAAGTTATTGAAAAGGTTATTCAACATATCATAATAAATAGTATTAAACATGATATTTCTATAAACTTATCTTTAGAATCTATCAATAATACCGCATTTATTGCATGGATTAAAAATAAAATTATTGAAAATAAGACAATTGCAGCACAACTTGTATTTTCTGCAACTGCCTATGCAGTTGCTAAAAATGTAGATAAATTTAAGTTTTTTGCAGATGAAATACATAAATGTGGAGCAAAAATAATCATAAAAAGATTTGAAACTAAATTTATACCTCTTGGTAACCTAAAAGATTTCAATCTTGATTATATTAGACTTGCAAGGGATTATACTTGTGATATTTGTAAAGATCATTCAAAACAAAGTTTCATAGAATCAATTAGTGATTTAGCAGGTTTATTAAATATAAAAGTTCTTGCAGAAAATGTAAAAGATGATGAAGATATGGAATTTCTAAAAAAATACAATTTATACGCAGTAAGTAGATAGGTTAAATTGTCCTAAGAATTTGTAAATCCAAGAAAGGGTTTACAAGTTTTATTCTATTGCATCATAACAAAGGGGTTTATCAAAATAATAACCTTGACAGTAATCTATTTTTAACTCTTTTATTTTATTATAAATATCTTCATTTGAAACATACTCAGCTACTGTTTTTACTTTGAACTCTTTTGAGAAGTTCGCAATTGTATTTACAATAATTTCTAAATCTTTTGATGTATTTATTTTTTCAATCAAAGAACCATCAATCTTAACAAAGTCAATATCAAGTAAAGTTAATAGGTTAAAGTTTGAATAACCAGCACCAAAATCATCAACTCCAACTATACAGTTAAATTTTTTAATTTCTGCAATAAATTTTGAAACTTCATTAAAATCAGAGATTTCTTCAGATTCAAGTATCTCAAACTCTAAGAACTCTGTATATTCTTTATTTAGTTCTAGAATTTCATAAATAAATGCTGTTGTTTCTTCATTTGCAATATCATCAAATGAGATATTTACAGAAACTCTTTTATTTTTATTTTTTATTAATCTAAAAGCATCTTGAATAACAATTTTTATAATATTTGGATAAAGCTTTGTTTTTTTAGCAACATTTATAAAATTATACGGAGCAATTTCAACACCCTCTTTTGTAATATATCTGATTAATGCCTCATACTTGTGAACTTTTTGTGTTTGGGTATCTACAATGGGTTGAAAATATGCTTGAAATAAATTTTCTCTAAACCCTACTTTTAGTTGTTTTACCCATTTAATATTTTCCTCAAATGATTGTTGGATTTTAAATGATTCATTATAAATCATTATCCTTTGAAGTTTTGTTCTTGCATAATTTATTACTCTTTGCGAGTATTTAAAAGCTCTTGCTCCATCACCTTGTGCAATACCAATTGTGATATTTATATCAATTTCATCTTCATCAATAAGAAGAGATTCTTTTTCTATTTTATCGGCAAATGCTTTACAAAGATCATAAAACTCATTTACATCTTGATTACTTTTTCTCGAAACTATAGTAAATTTATCAGCTTCAATTCGATAAACAATATAATCTTCATCATTAAAATATTCTTTTAGTTTATTGGCTAATTCATATAATATTGTATCGCCAATTTTTTCACCAAAAAGGTCATTTATTGTTGAAAATTCATCTACATCTAAAAGAGCCATTAAATCTATATTATTTTGATCTAAATCTTTTTTTAGTTTATTTCTATTTGGTAGATTTGTTAGTTTATCTGTATATAAATCTTTTAGTTCATGATAAATTAAAGATTGTGACATTACTTGTAAAAGTTTTGCAATATCAATAGGTTTTAAAACATATTTATCAACACCAATATCAATAGCTTCAAGTAAATATTCCTTATTTGAAAATGCAGTTGCTACAATTATTGGAATATTTAGATTGATTTTTTTTATCTCTTTTACCATGTCCAAACCATTTAAAATAGGCATATTAACATCAGTAATAATTAAATCAATCTCTTTTTCATATTTTTTGAAGAGTTCTAGTCCTTCTTGTCCATTTTGAGCAACATATTGCTTTTTTGTGAAGCCTTTTAGAATCTGATGTGTAACTTCTCTTAAGTCTTTTTCATCTTCTGCATATAAAATAGTTATATTTTTTAGTATTGAAATATTATTTATCATTAAGACTCTCTCCAAAATTATTAAGATATAATATCATAAATTTACATAATATATAAACAATCAAAAGTAATAATAACCGTAGGAGTTTTTTTGTCTAAAGTAAAGTGTAATCATTGTCATTTAGAATTTACTAAAGTGATTATGATAGAAGAAGGTGATTTAAATTTCTGTTGCAAAGGATGTCAAGGAGTTTATCATCTTCTAAAAGATGATGGATTAGATTCTTTTTATGAAAAGCTTGGAAATAAGACGATTTCTCCTCCTTTAGAAATAGACAATGATGATTTAGAAAAATTTGATTCTAAAAATTTTCTAGATAATTATGTGAAAATAAATAAAGATGGTTTTGCTCAAATAGATTTAATTATTGAAGGAATTTATTGTGCTGCTTGTGTTTGGTTGAATGAAAAAGTTTTATACGAAACAAAAGGTATAATCGAAGCTAACATAAATTTTACTACAAATAAAGCACAAATTATTTGGGATGATGAAAAACTAAAATTATCAGAAATTATTTTAAAAATTAGAGCGATTGGATACAATGCTTACGCTTATGATTCGAGTATTGCAGATGTTCAAGCAACAAAAGCAAAAAGGGATTATTTTATTCGTATGATGGTTGCAGTAATTGCAAGTATGAATATTATGATGTTAAGTGTTGCAAAATATACTGGATTTTTTACAGGGATTTCAGATGAAGTAAAAAATATGATTCATGTTGGTGAATTTTTATTATCTACTCCTGTATTATTTTATAGTGGTTGGATATTTTTTAAAGGTGCTTATTTTGGACTAAAAAATCGTATTATTACAATGGATTTTTTAGTTGCCTTTGGTTCTACTTTAACTTATACATATTCCTTATTTATTTTATTTGGTGCAAAAGGTGAAAGTTATTTTGATTCTGTGGCAATGATTATCACTTTTGTTTTAGTTGGAAAATATTTAGAAGTTATAGGTAAAAAATCAGCAGTTGATACTTTAGATAAAATAAAATCTAGTTTGCCTTTAGAAGCTATTGTTGTGGATGAAAATAATAATAAGAAATTGGTTGCATTAAATAGCATAAAAATAGATGATGTTATTGAAATAAAAGCTGGTGACAAAATTCCAGTTGATGGAAAAATCATAAATGGAGAAGGCTTTTTTGATGAATCAACCCTTACTGGAGAATCTATTCCTGTTTATAAAAAAATTGGAGATATTGTTTATAGTGGAACAATAAACAGTAACTCTTTGATAAATTTCAAAGTTACAAAAGATTTTAAAAACTCTACTTTTTCGTCTATTGTTACATTACTTGAAGACTCTTTAAATTCAAAACCAAAAATACAAACAAAAGCTGCTCAAATTTCAAAAGGTTTTAGTGTAACGATTTTATCCGTAGCTTTAATGACATTTTTAGTTTGGTATTTTTTTGGTATTGATTTAGGCTTTGATTATACAGGAACTACTCAATTTGAAAGATCATTTATTGTTGCTGTTTCTGTTATTGTTATTGCCTGTCCTTGTGCTTTAGCCCTAGCAACTCCAATGGCTAGTTTAGTTGGTATTTCTGAACTTGCAAAAAAAGGTTTACTTTTTAAAGAAGCAAAATTCATTGAATCAATGGCCGTTGCTTCAAGTGTAGTTTTTGATAAAACTGGAACTTTAACAAAAGGTGAATTAAATGTTGTAAAAGCCAGAATTATGGATAATAATATCCATAAATTAAATCTTTTATACTCTTTATTGTCAGCATCAAATCATCCAGTTAGTAAATCAATCAAAAAATATTTATTAAAAAACTATGATTTAAAAGAAAAAAAATTAGCTAGTGTTAAAAATATTGAAGCAAAAGGAATGAGTGCAATATACATAAATATTGAAGGAAAATCTTTTGAACTTTTGGGTGGAAATATAGATTTACTAAAACAAAATGAAATTTATTATAAGTTTGAATCAAATAAAACCGTTTATCTTTTTACAATAAATAAAAAAGTTATTGCAACATTTGAACTTGAAGATGAAATAAAAGACAATTCTAAAGAGTTAATATCATATTTACAAAAACATAATATTGAAGTTACTATGTTGACAGGTGACAATGAAAATGTTGCTTTTAATATTGCAAAACAATTAAATATAAAAAATTATTTTAGCTCTCAAACTCCTGTTTCTAAAGCTGAATATATCAAAAAATTAAAGTCAGAAGATAAAGTTGTTGTAATGGTAGGCGATGGGGTAAATGATAGCGTAGCTTTATCAAATGCTGATGTGGCTGTTGCTATGGGAAATTCAGCAGATGTTTCATTGGCTGTTTCTGATATTGTTTTGTTAAATTCTTCATTAAAATCTTTAATGGATGCATTTATAATCTCTTCAAGAACTTATAAATTTATAAAACAAAATTTATATTTATCTTTAATATATAATGCTGTTACAATTCCTTTAGCAATGGCTGGATATGTAATTCCATTGATTGCAGCACTTTCAATGAGTTTAAGTTCATTAATGGTTGTATTAAACTCACTTAGAATAAAAATGAAATAGGAATAAAAATGATAAATGATACACTTTTTTTTATGTTAATAGTAGGAATTATAATTTCAGCAGGAATGTTACTTCTTTTTATTTGGGCAGCAAAAACAGGACAATTTGACGACTCAAATAAAATGGTAAATGGATTATTATTTGATAGTGTTGATGACTTAAATGATGCAATTAATAAAGAAAAAAATCTCAAAGCTGCTAAAGAGGAAAAAATAAAAAGTGAAAAAGAGAAAAAAACTAGTTAATTTTCATTAACTAGTTTTAAAAAATTATTTCATTGCAGCGATTTGTTTAGCTAAATCAGCAATATCAGCGTCTGCTAATTTAACAGCTTGACCTTTCATAAGGGCACCCATACCGTGAACATTTAAAGTTCCAGCTTTGTAACCATTTAATGCTTCAATAGTTTTAGCTTCTGGCCAACCTTGAATAATTAAAGATTTTCCTAAAGCAGCTTTTTCACCATTTGCACCATGACATGCAGCACATGCTGTAAAAGATGCAGCTGATAAATACGCCGCAGTTGCAGCAACAAAGATTGATGTTAATACGATTTTTTTCATTTTTTTTCCTTTAAATTTAAAAAAAATATTCTAGCTTTTTTTTCTTTTTTTTTTACTTAATAACAAGTGGAAGTTTTACTGATAATTGTATATATTTTGTGAAAAGAAAAGAAGCCCTATTTTGCTAAGATAAAGGGAGTTTTTTATATAGTATATTTTTTAAAAAAGGTACAAAATTGAATCAAAAAAGAGTTTTAGATATAAAAAATTTAACTTTTTATTATAAAAAAGATAATCCAATTTATAAAGATTTTTCTTTAGAATTAAATAAGGGTGAACTTATAACAATTTTTGGGAAAAGTGGAACAGGAAAAACTACACTATTTGAATTAATTTTTGGAAGTTTAAAACCGATAAAAGGCACTATTGAAAAATCAAAGATCGCTATGATTTTTCAAGACCCATACAACTCTTTTCATCCAACATATTCAATCAAAGAGCAAATAAAAGATGTTGTAGGAAATATTTCTTCTAAAGAACTAAAAGATTTTTTGGGCAATTTAACTTTAGAAGAAGAGATTTTAAGTAAAAAACCTTACGAATTAAGTGGCGGTCAGCTACAAAGGTGCTCGATTTTAAGAGCTTTACTTATGAAACCTGATTTACTTTTAGTTGATGAACCAACATCTGCTTTGGATAATATCATAGCTTATGATGTTATGAAACTATTAATTACACTTTTAGATAAATGTGCTATTTTACTAATTACTCATGATTTAGATATGGCTTCATGGTGTAGCGATAAAATTATAAGATTGGAAGAAAATGCAAAAAAATAAAAAAGCGCTCGTATTACTTAATATGGGTGGAGCTAGAAATAAAGCCGAACTAAAAATGTTTTTAACAAATATGTTTAATGATAAAAATATATTAACAATGAAAAGTAATCTTCTTCGGAAACTAATTGCAACTTTTATAGTAAGTTCAAGGCTTGATAGTGCATGGAAGAATTATGAAAAAATTGGAAATGAATCTCCTATAAATAAATTAACAGAAAAATTAATCAAAAAAGCAAATGAAAAAATAAAAGATTTCTCAACTTATCAGGTTATGCGTTATACTCCACCTTTTGCAAAAGATACTATAAATCAAATGAAAAAAGACGAAATAAAAGAAGCTATACTTTTACCCCTTTATCCTCAATATTCAACTACAACAACAAAATCATCTTTAGAAGATTTTATATATTTTGCAAAAGATACTTTTAAAATACAAATAATTGAAACTTTTTACAGAAATGATATTTTTAATGAATGTATTTTAGATGAAATTATTTCAAAAACACCAAATCCAAGTGAATATAATCTAATTTTTTCAGCACATGGACTTCCTCAAAAAATAGTTGAGACAGGTGATCCTTATGAAAAACAAATGAAAGAACATATAAAAATATTATCTGAAAAATTATCACAAAAAGGAATAATTTTTAAATCAATAAATTTAGCATATCAATCAAAAGTTGGACCACTAAAATGGCTTGAACCTTCACTTGAAAATATGTTAAAAAGCTTTAAAAATGAGAATGTAATTATTTATCCAATAGCATTTATTGTCGACAATTCAGAAACTGATTTTGAACTTGATATTGAATATAGAGAAATTGCCCATGAAATAGGAATAAAAGATTATAAAGTATGTAAATGTGTAAATGATAGTGATGATTTTATTGAAGCAATAAAAGATATTATTAAATAGATGTTTTTACTAAAAAAATTAATCTCAGCTTTTTTGCTTCCTATTCCAATAGGCTTATTTTTACTTCTTATATCTTTTATTTATTTGATGTTTAATTCCTATAAAAAAGCAAAAATATTCCTATTTTTAGGTTTGTCTTGGTTTTTATTTTTCTCTTTTCAACCAATTTCAAATGCACTATTAGCTCCTTTGGAAAATACACATAAAGCTTTATTGGAAACTCCAAAAGTAAACTATATTTTAGTTTTAGGAAGTGGACATAAAAGTGATGAAAATTTGAGTATAACTTCTCAAGTAAAAATGGTAGGAATAAACAGATTAGTTGAGGGAATTAGACATTATAAAAATCTAGAAAATGTGAAATTAATAGTTTCAGGATATAGTTCAAATGACGAAAATTCTCATGCTTTAATGCAAGAAAAACTAGCAATTTCTTTAGGTGTAAATCCAAATGATATCATAAGACTTGATACTCCAAAAGATACAAAAGAAGAAGCAATTGAAGTAAAAAAAATAGTTGGAAATAATAAATTTATTTTAGTTACAAGTGCTTCGCATATAAAAAGAGCTGTTTTGTTGTTTGAAAAAAAGGGCTTGAATGTAATCGCAAGTCCTACAAATCATTTAGCTTATGAAGATGACTCTTATTCATCATATTTTTCTGGAAAAAATATTAGAAATTGCGAAACTGCAATCCATGAATACTTAGGGTTATTATATTCTTATCTTACTTCTTTTTAGTGTATCCATTTGGGTTATTATTTTGCCATTTCCAACTATCAGCACACATATCATCAATAGTTTTTTTAGATTCCCAATTCAAAACTTCTTTTGCATAACTTGAGTCTGAATAACAAGTAGAAATATCTCCTAATCGCCTTTGTACTATTTTATATGGTACTTTTTTACCACTTACTTTTTCAAAAGCTTTTATCATATCTATTACTGAGTAACCAACTCCTGTTCCGATATTTACAATCAGTGGATTTGTAGTTTGCTTATTTTTGCTGTTTAGATAATTTAGTGCTTTTACATGTGCATCTGCTAAATCAACTACATGAATATAATCTCTTACTCCTGTACCATCATGGGTTGGATAATCTCCTCCAAATACACTTAAAAACTCTCTTTTCCCTACTGCTGTTTGGGAAATATATGGCATTAGATTATTTGGTATGCCATTTGGATCTTCACCTATTGTTCCACTTTCATGTGCGCCTACTGGATTAAAATATCTTAAAATTGCTATTTTAAATTTTGGGTCGCTTAAATATAAGTCTTTTAGTATCTCTTCAATAAAATATTTTGTTCTTCCATATGG
Source organism: Aliarcobacter sp. (assembly GCA_028703945.1). GTDB lineage: Bacteria > Campylobacterota > Campylobacteria > Campylobacterales > Arcobacteraceae > Aliarcobacter. The sequence continues at coordinate 21,414 of JAQVLW010000020.1, forward strand.
ATTTGTAGTAACACCTGTTGGAAAATTTTCTTTTAGTGGTGTATAGTTTTGTGCATCAACTTCATTGTAAACAGTTGCAGAGGAACTAAATACTAGTTTTTTACAATTATTTTTTTTCATAACTTCAAGAAGCTTTAGAGTTCCCACTATGTTATTATCATAATACTCAAGTGGATTTTGTACAGATTCACCAACAGACTTAAGACCTGCAAAATGGATAACTGAATCTATTTTATATTTTTTAAAAACTTTATTTAAAGCTTTTTTATCTCTTACATCACCCTCTTCAAAAAATATTGGAGTTTTTATGATTTTTTCAACTCTTTTAATACTCTTTTTTGAAGAATTTGATAGATTATCAAATACTACAAATTTATATCCCGCATTAGAAAGCTCTATTAAAGTATGACTTCCAATATATCCAGCTCCACCCGTAATAAGAATTTTCATATTATTTCCTCTTTATATTTATCAAGTTTAACTAATACATTTGTATACTATTTTAGCCTTTTTTGCTTTAAAAAATGATTACTTGATTATTAGATTTGATATTAGATTAATCCAATATTTGATAATATTGCAACAAAGTTGCAAATAAAGGTTTTTAGTGGAATTAATAAATATTAGTAATTTATTTTATAAATATCATAAAACAGATGTATTAGAAAATATAAATTTAACAATAAAAGATGATGATTTTTTAGCAATTATTGGACCAAATGGTGGAGGAAAATCTACTTTATTAAAACTAATTTTAGGTTTATTAACACCCCAAGATGGAAAAATAGAGAAAAAAATAAAAAATAATCAAGTGGGATATGTACCACAAAACACAAATTTAAATATAGATTTTCCAATCACTGCTTTGGAAATAGTTTTAATGGGACATGTAAGCTCTAAAAAAAGATTATTTGGATATTCAAAAGAAGATATATCTTGTGCGATGGCTTCTTTATCAAAAGTTAGTATGGCTGATTTTGCCAATTCAAAAATTGGTGATTTAAGTGGAGGTCAAAGACAAAGAGTTTTTATAGCTCGGGCATTATGCTCAAATCCCAAAATTATGCTTTTAGATGAACCAACTGCAAGTATTGATGTAAAAGGTCAAAGAGAAATATATGAATTATTAAAAGAATTAAATAGCTCAATTTGTATAGTTGTAGTTAGTCATGATATTTCTGTTTTATTAAACTATGCAAAAAATGTGGCACATATAAATAAAAATATAGTTTATCATTCTTTAGAAAATGTAGAAAAAAATATAAATACACAAAATGAACATTTATGTGAAGTTGAACTTTTATCAGCTTTAGGAAAATCTCATGTTTGTTGTGAACATAATCATTAAAAGGCAAAAAATGTTAGAAATATTACAATATGATTTTATTCAAAATGCCTTAATTGCAGGAGTTTTAATCTCAATTGCAGCTGGAATAATAGGTTCTTTAGTAGTTGTAAATAAGATTACTTTTTTAACAGGCGGAATTGCACACAGCTCTTATGGAGGAATTGGACTTGCTATTTATATGGGAATTCCAGTTTTATTTGGAGCTACAGTTTTTGCTGTATTAACAGCTATTTTAATAGCAATAATTACTCTAAAAAATAGAACAAGAATAGATGCAATAATCGGGATGATGTGGGCTAGTGGTATGGCTATTGGTATTATTTTTGTGGATTTAACACCTGGATATAACGTAGATTTAATGTCATATCTGTTTGGTTCAATTATTGCTGTTTCAAGAGAAGATTTAATATATATGAGTGTTTTAGATGTTTTTATTATCTCAATAGTTGTCTTTTTTTATAAACAGATTCTAGCGGTTTCTTACGATAGTGAATTTGCAAGTTTAAGAGGTATAAATGTAAAATTTTTTTATACCCTAATTTTAATTTTAGCGGCACTTTGTGTGGTGGCTGCCATTAAAGCTGTAGGATTGATTTTAGTAATTGCACTTCTAACAATTCCTACATATTTAGCAGAGAGTTTTTCATCAAAATTATCAACTATGATGATAATTAGCTCTATTTTAGCTACAATATTTACAATTTTAGGATTAATTGTTTCTTATTCTTATGATATTAGCTCAGGAGCTAGTATTATTTTAGTAGCTGTTATTGTTTTGGCAATAGTGAAACTTTTTAATTTAAAAAAATAAACTTAAAAACGGAAAGACCAAAATGAATAAACAAATTAATGAACACATTTATGTGGGAGAATTAAATACTCTTGCAGTTAATAGAGTTAGTGAACCTGGAATTTACCTAATTAGTGATGATCAAACAGAAGTTTTACTTCCAAATGCTTATGTTACAAAAGCTATGGATATAGGCAGTTTTTTAGATGTATTTATTTATACAGATAGTGAAGATAGACTTGTGGCAACTACACTAAAGCCTTATGTATATTTATATGAATTCGCATTTTTAGAAATAGTAGATAGTATGAAATTTGGCTCTTTTGCGGATATTGGTTTACCAAAACATATATTAGTCCCTAAAAATAAACAAAAAGGAACTTTTAGTATTGGAAATAGAAAAGTTTTACAACTTCAGTTGGATGAACGAACAAATAGATTAATTGCTTCTGAAAAATATGATTTGTTAAAAGAGATAAAAGATTTAGAAAAAAATTCTGAAGTTGAGATAATTTTATATTCAAAAACTCCTTTAGGCTATAAAGTAATTGTAAATAATTCTTATGATGGAATGATTTATCATACAGAGATTTTTGAAAATCTAAAAATTGGTGATAAAAAAAGAGCTTATGTAAAAAATATAAGAGATGACAATAAGATAGATATATCTTTACAAAAAAGTGGTGAAAAGGTATCAGGAGATAAAATTTTTGACCTTTTAGAAAAAGAAGGTGGAAAATTAGCTTTTACTTACAAAAGTGAAGCTGAGGAAATAAAAGAGAAATTTGGAATGAGTAAAAAAGCTTTTAAGGCATCTTTAACTAAACTTCTAGCTGAGAATAAAATAATCTTAGAAGAAAATGGTATTAAGATTAAATTATAATTTTAAAAATTTATTTTTGATTACAAAGTAATTAAGACTTATTTTATCCTATTTTATTATAATACCAATAAATATTTTTATAAAGGAAAATAAATGGCAACAACAAAATTAAAAGGTAACGAAGTTACTTTAAGTGGTACAGAATTAAAAGTTGGGGATGTAGCTCCAGTTGTAACAGTAGTAGCAAAAGATTTATCTGATCTTCAAGTAGGTGGTCAAAAAGGTAAAGCTCAAATAGTAGTAGTAGTTCCTTCTTTAGATACAGCAGTATGTGCAGCAGAAACAAGAAAATTCAATGAGGCAGCAGCTAAAGTTGAAAATGCAGAAGTAATCGTAGTTTCTATGGATTTACCATTTGCAATGGGAAGATTTTGTACAACAGAAGGAATTTCAAACTTAAGTGTTGGTTCTGATTTTAGAGCAAAAGCTTTTGCAAAATCTTATGGTGTTTTACTTTCTTCAGGACCATTAGCAGGTGTTACTTGTAGAGCAGTATTTGTAATTAATGCTTCAGGAATTATTACTTATAAAGAAATTTGTCCAGAAATCACAGAAGAGCCAAATTATGAAGCAGCATTAGCAGCTGTTAATGAATCTGTATCTACTTCTTGTTGTGGTTCTTGCCATTAGTTTTTAAATATAAAAAGTCACTTAAAAGTGGCTTTTTATTTGTTCTTATCTTTATCTAAAATAAGTAGTATACTACCTCAAGCTAAATTTATTAGTAGGAGAAAAATCATGTTAAAAAATTTATTAAAAATCACACTGTTCTTTTTGTTAGGATTACAAACTTTATTTGCAGCAGCTGTTAATGATGGTTTTGAACAATACAAAAAAGGAAATAATGAACAAGCTATAGAAATATTTAAAAAAGCTTGTGATGAAGGTGCATCATCTGGATGTTATAATCTTGGACTTTTATATTACAATGGAACGGAAGTTGAACAAGAGTATTTCAAAGCAGCAGAAGCTTTCTCAAAAGCTTGTGATGATGGACATACGAAAGCTTGTTATAACTTAGGATATATGTACCAAAATGGTTATGGCGTTAGATTAGATGCAAAAAAAGCATTATCATTATATGAAAAAACTTGTAATGAAGGACTTAGTGCTTCTTGTTACAATATATCAAATATGTATGCAGTTGCAGATGGGGTTGAAAAAGATACTTTTAAAACAGTTGATTATTTAACAAAAGCTTGTAATTTAAATCATTCAAAAGCTTGTTATAATCTAGCTGTTAGATATAAAAATGCAGATGGAGTAGAAAAAAATCCATCAAGAGCAGCATTACTTTATGAAAAATCTTGTGATTTGGGTTATCCAAAATCTTGTTATAATCTAGGAATTATGTATGCTGATGGTGAATCTTTAGAAAAAAATAATATTAAAGCTCTTGAATTATTTACAAAAGCTTGTGGTATGAATCTAAAAGAAGCTTGTGAGGCTTATGATAATTTAAAAGGCTTAGTATATTAAGGTCCCTTGTTTAAAATCAAGGATTTTTATTTTTATACTAGATATAATTCTCAAAATTAAAAAGCCACTTTTAAAGTGGCTTTATTTTAGGAGAAATTATGTTTTTTTCATGGTATAAGAAGTTTTCTTCTCAACCTCATCAACCATTTTTTACAAGTGGTATCTTATTTTTAATTCTTTTTATGTCTTTATTTGTTTCTGTTTATTCAAATTTCCTTGTTTTAGATAATAGTGTTTTAACTTATCATGCATATACTATGGTTTTTGTTATTTTTATTCAGTTCTTTTTAGGATTTTTATTTGTTGTTTTCCCCCGATTTTTGATACAAGCAGAAATTCAAATACAAGAGTATATGAAACAATTTTTATTATATTTTTTCGCTTCTTTGGGAATCTTTTTAACTCTTATATTTTATTCAAAAGTTACTTTTATTTTTCAAATTTTGATGTTAATCGCTCAGATTATGAGTTTTAAATTACTTTATTCAATTCATAAAAAAAGTATTGTAAAAGTAAAAGAAGATACAAAATGGGTTTTAATATCTCTTTTTTCAGGACTTGTTTTTCACAGTTTATTTATAATCTCTTCTTTAAATTTTCCTTATGCTTATGAACTTTCAAGATTTGCAATAGATGGCGGATTTTATTTATTTCTTTTTATGGTAATTTTTGTAATTTCACAAAGAATGATTCCTTTTTTTACTACTGCAAAAGTTCCTAATTATGTTGCAAATAAAAGTGTAAATTTACTTACTATAATTTTTTCATTATTAGCTTTTAAAGTAATTTTATTATCTTTTGATAATGCAAAACTAAATTTATTAGCAGATATTCCTTTATTTATAATGATTACTAGAGAATTAATAAAATGGAAATTACCATTTTTCAAATCACCTGCTATTATGTGGGTTTTATTTTTAGGACTTTATTGGATTCCTGTAGCTTTTTTTGTGTCTATTATCGAAGGGTTAATGGCATTTTATGACCCTTCTATAATTTTTGAAAAAGCAGTAATTCACACTATGGCTCTTGGATATTTTTTAACTGTTCTTATTGGTTTTGGAACACGGGTAATCTTGGGACATTCAGGAACAACTCCCCATGCAAGTAATTTTGCAATATTTATTTTTATAGTTGTTCAGTTTATAGCATTGCTTAGAATTTTTTCTTCATTTAGTTTTAATTTTGGTTTAAATTATATATTTTTTATAAACCTTACAGCAATTTTATTGATTATAGGACTACTTGTATGGTCGAGTAAATATATAACTATTTTATTAAAAGGGAAATAAATAATTTTCTCTTACTAAACATATCCTTTATACAAAACTTCTATAATCATAAAGAAGTTTAAAGGATATAAATGAATATTATCAGAAAAAAATCTTGGCAAATTAATGAAAACCTAATAACTCCAAAAGAACTATTTGAAAAAAGAAGAACTTTTATAAAACTAGGTGTGGCTTCACTTGTAACAAGTGGTGCAATAATGGAACTTCTTGCAAAAGAAAATCTTCCAAATATTAGCCTTGATTTTATAAAAGATGAAAATAAGAATAATCTAAAATTAAACACTTATGAACAAATAACTTCACACAACAACTTCTATGAATTCACAACAAATCAAGCAAAAGTAAAAGATATGGCTTTTACTTTACAAACAGATAATTGGAAAATCAAAATAGATGGATTAGTTGAAAATCCAATGGAAATTGATTTAGATGATTTAAAAAAAATGCTTACTTTGGAAGAGAGAATTTATAGGTTTAGATGTGTTGAGGGTTGGAGTATGGTTGTTCCTTGGAATGGTTTTACACTTAGCTCTTTGATAAAAAAAGTAAAACCTCTATCAAGTGCAAAATATTTAAGATTTGAAACTTTAGTTGATACTTCTAGTTTTCCTGACCAAAAAAGAGGTGCTTTTGGAGCTGTTGAATATCCCTATCTTGAGGGATTACGAATTGATGAAGCCATGAATGATTTATCATTTCTTGCAATTGGACTTTATGGGGATTTAATGCCAAAACAAAATGGTGCACCAATTAGACTTGTAGTTCCATGGAAATATGGATTTAAATCTATAAAATCAATAGTTAAAATCTCATTTGTAGAAAATGAGCCACTAAATACTTGGCAAAAAGAAAATGCAAATGAATATGGATTTTACGCAAATGTAAATCCAAATGTTGACCATCCAAGATGGTCTCAGAAAAAAGAAAGAGTTTTGGGAAGCTTTTTAAAACAAAATACTTTAATGTTTAATGGTTATGAAAAAGAAGTATCAGGACTTTATACAAAAATGGATTTAACAAAGTTTATATAATGAAAAGATTTTTTATTTATTCAATTGCTTTTTTACCAATAGTTTATCTACTTATTAGATTGTTTATACTTGATAATGTAAATGACCCAATAAAATATATTTATACAATCACAGGAGCTAGTGCAACAATAATTTTATTTATTTCTATAATTATTTCCATGATAAAAAATAAAATAAATCTTATAAAATACAGAAAAGAAATTGGACTTTTTGGTTTTTTTTATGCTTTTTTACATTTAATAAATTTCATAATTTTAGATGCTTCATTTGATTTTGAATTTATTATAAAAGAAACATTAGATAAACCCTTTATTTATCTGGGAATGATTGCTTTTTTTATACTTTTATTTATGGCATTCAGCTCATCAAAACAGTTGTTTAGAAAATATAATAATTATCACAAGTTCATTTATATTTCTTTAGTTTTAATTACAATTCATTGGATTATGGCTCAAAAATCTGTGAACATAAACCAATTTATTTATATAGGAATAATTTTAATAATTGGATATTACAAACTTTTACAACAAATTATTAAAAATAGTAAAATATAGTTTACTATTTGTTAATCTTCGATTATATTTTAGTTAATTATGAGATGGTAAAATGTTTTTATAGGTAAGTTGACGCAGCGACTTATTTATATTACGCTTTAAGATAAATTTTTTAGACAAAATATTTTTTATGTTTCCTTGTGTAAAAGAGGAGGTGTCAAAAGGCATCCCTTTTTTATTTCAATCTCTCTTAATTCTATTATGATACCATTTCGAAATGATAAAACTTTTCACAAATACAACAAACTAATCCATGCCTTTATCAAACCTAAATCAAGAACAACTTAGTGCTGCAACATGTAGTGCTGGATATAATCTTATAATTGCAAGTGCTGGAACTGGTAAAACTTCTACAATAGTTGGAAGAATTGCAACACTCATAAATAGTGGTGTTAAACCAAATGAAATTTTACTATTAACTTTTACAAATAAAGCTGCTGCTGAAATGGTATCAAGAGTTGCTAAGTTTTTTGGAAAAGATATAGCTAAACAAATCATGGCTGGAACTTTTCACTCTGTTTCTTACAAACTTTTAAAAGAATTAAATGTAAATATTACTTTAAAACAACCAAATGAACTAAAAACATTATTTAAATCTATCTATGAAAAAAGAGTCTTTTTTGAAAGAGATGATGATGCAAATCCTTATGATGGTGGATATCTGTATGATTTATACTCTTTATATTTAAATTCAAATGATGGGGAAGAGTTTGGAGATTGGATAAAATCAAAAAGCCCAAGTCATGAGATTTACATTATGATTTATGAAGATGTTGTTGATGAATTTAATGAACTAAAAATAAAATATGGATATGCAAATTTTGATGATTTACTAACAATTATGTTAGATACTTTAAAAGATAAAGATTTTAGTTTTAAAGAAATTTTAGTAGACGAATATCAAGATACAAACCCCCTTCAAGGAAGGCTTCTTGATGCTTTTAGACCAAAATCTTTATTTTGTGTTGGTGATTATGACCAAAGTATTTATGCTTTTAATGGCTCTGATATTGGGATTATTTCTACTTTTGCTACAAGATATGAAAATGCAACAGTTTTTACTTTACGAAAAAATTATCGCTCAACAAAACCAATTTTAGATTTAGCTACAAAAGTTATTGAATACAATGAAAGAGTTTATGAAAAAAAACTTGAAGTTGTACGAACTGAAAATGAACATAAACCAAAATTATTAGCTTTTAATGAGCTTTTTTCCCAATATGAATATATCTCAGAATTAATATCAAAAAGTCAAACTCCACATAATGATATAGCGATTATTTATAGAAACAACTCAAGTGCTGATGGAATAGAAGCCAATCTAAGAGAGTTTTCAATTCCTGCAAAACGAAAAGGCGGAATGAGTTTTTTTGATTCAGTTGAAATAAAATTTATTTTAGATGTTTTAGTAATGCAAATCACACACAACGATATGATGGCATTTATTCATGTGGTTGAACATGGAAAAGGTATTGGAAAAGCAATTGCAAAAGATGTTTTTGATGCACTTATAAAACTAGGTGATGGAGATTTATTAAAAGGTCTTTTTTCACCAAGAGGAGATATAAATAATCCTTATGAAAATGGGAAAGTCAAAAATAGACAACTTGGACTTTTTGATGATTTTATTGAATTAGGTTCTATTTCAAAATTTAAAGATTGTAATTTTGAAGAGGCTTTTTTAGGAAATCCAATTTTAAAACATCCAAAATTAAATGTAGATGGTGGAAAATATTTATATGATATTTATTTACTAATGAAACATTTAAGAAGAACAAAAATTCCAGAGACTTTAGTGGCAAATATCTCTTCTTCGATGGCTTATTCTAAATTAAAAGATTTTTTATCAACAAAAAGAGCAACACAAAAAGATGGAACAATAAATCCGAGTCAAAAAACAAAATCACTTGCTAAAATTAATAGAAAAGTAATGCTTTTGAAAAATTTATCAAGAAATTTTCAAGATTTATCAAAATTTATAAACTCAATGATTTTAGGTGGAAGTGAGATGAGTGAAGGAGATGGAGTAAATCTTCTTTCAATTCATGCAAGTAAAGGTTTAGAATTTAAAGAAGTTTATGTAATTGATTTAATGGATGGAAGATTTCCAAATAGAAAACTGATGAGTAAGGGTGGAAGCATAGAAGAAGAAAGACGATTATTCTATGTTGCAGTTACAAGAGCAAAAGATATTTTATATCTATCATTCGCAAAATATGACAAAATAAAAAAAATGACTTTTGTGGCAAGTCCATTTTTAAAAGAGGCTGGAATGATTATAAAAGATGCTGATGAATCTTAAGTTTAAGACAAATATAATAAAATATATAAAATATGAATAATAGTTATATGTTAGGAGTAAGATAAGTGGAAAAAATTTTTTTAATGATTTCAGTGTGTACAATTATTATGATGGCACCAATTGTCTCAAAAATAGTAAAAGCACCTGTTGTTGTTGTTGAGATAGTTTTAGGGCTAATTGCTGGTTATTTAGGATTGATATATGCAGATGAAACTTTAAAATTAATTGCTAAATTTGGATTCGTTTATTTGATGTTTCTAGCAGGACTTGAAATAAATTTTAAACTTGTAAAAATTATAAAAGCAACTTTGGCTGTAAATGTAATCTTATATTTTATATTATTGTATTCAATATCTGGGTTTGTTTGTTGGTTCTTTGCTTTAGGTCTACCCTATTTTGTTGCTTTACCTATTTTTTCTCTAGGTATGATTATGATGCTTATAAAAGAATATGGGAAAGAAGAACCTTGGCTAAATCTTGCTTTATCTATTGGTGTTGTTGGAGAAATTATAAGTATTTTAGCTCTAACTTTATTTAGTGGTTGGACTGAACATGGATTAAGTATTAGCTTTTTTATTGCTATCTTAACTGTTATTAGTGTTGTTGCAATTACAATTTTAGGCTTAAGGGTTTTTTATATCGCCTTTTGGTGGTTTCCTGAATTAAAAAAATTCCTTATTCCTGATTCTCAAAATGATAGATATGATCAAGATATAAGATTTTCTATTTCCCTTTTATTAATTTTAGTTTCTATTATGTTATTGTTAAAAATAGATGTTGTTTTGGGTGCATTTACTGCTGGACTATTCTTTAAAATGTTTTTTAATCAAAAACACGAGCTTCTTGATAAAATTGAATCTTTTGGTTTTGGTTTTTTTGCACCAATATTCTTTATTTATACAGGTTCAACCGTAAAGCTAGATATGATAGATTTGGATATTTTACAACATGCAGGTTTTATAATAGTAGCCATTATTTCTATTAGATTAATAAGTTCTTATTTGGTATTTTTTAAGTATTTAAAATTTAAACAAACGGCACTTTTTGCACTCAGCGATTCTATGCCACTTACTTTTATGGTAGCAATTGCAATGTTATCTTTTAATTATGGTTTAATAACTCAGTCTGAATATTTCTCATTTATTATTGCTAGTATGGTTGATGGATTATTTTTAATGATATTAATTAGAAAACTTTACAAGTGGTTTAAATTAGAAAAATAAAAATTTTATTTTAATATATTTTTAAAATAGTTCAAAATAGCATCATAAGAAAAAAGTAGATATAATCGCGAATATTTAAGAAAAAGATAGGATTTTTAATGAGTGAAAAATACGAACCATCACAAGTAGAAGATAAATTTTATAAGATTTGGGAAGAAAGAGGTTATTTTGAAATAGATGGAAATAAGTCTATTCAAGAATCGGATGCAAATGGAAAACAAAAAACATTTTCAATCATGATGCCACCACCAAATATTACAGGAAGCTTACATATTGGTCATGCCTTAACATTTACATTACAAGATATTATTACTAGATATAAAAGAATGAATGGGTTTAAAACTCTTTGGCAACCAGGAACAGACCACGCAGGAATTGCAACACAAAATGTTGTTGAAAAACAATTATTAGCAGAGGGTACAACTAAAGAAGAAATCGGAAGAGAAAAGTTTCTTGAGAGAGCTTGGCTTCAAAAAGAAACATCTGGTGGAAATATAGTTCATCAAATGAGAAAATTAGGTGTTACTCCTGCTTGGAAAAGAGAAAGATTTACGATGGATGAGGGATTAAAAGAGGCAGTTAAAGAAGCTTTTATCTCTTTATACAACGAAGGTCACATCACTCAAAATAACTACATGGTAAACTGGTGTACACACGATGGTGCCTTATCAGACATCGAAGTTGAACACGAAGAAGTAAATGGTAAGTTTTACCACATGATTTATAAATTTGCAGATGGTAGTGGTGAACTTCAAGTGGCAACTACTAGACCTGAAACATATTTTGGGGATACTGCAATCATGGTTCATCCTGATGATAGCAGATACACATCAATCATTGGAAAAGAAGTTCTTTTACCACTAACGGACAGAAAAATCAAAGTTATTACAGATTCTCATGTTGATATGGAATTTGGAACAGGTGTTGTAAAAGTAACCCCTGCCCATGACCAAAATGACTACGAAGTTGGAAAAAGACACGATTTAGAATTCATCAAAGTATTTGATGAAAAAGGTATTTTAAACGAATACTGTGGAGAATTTGCTGGACTTGAAAGATTAGAAGCAAGACCTATTATCGTAAAAGCTTTAGAAAATGCTGGATATATTGTAAAAATCGAAGAGCATATCCATCAAGTAGGGCATTGTTATAGATGTAAAAATATTGTTGAACCATTTATCTCTCAACAATGGTTTTTAAGTTCTGAAATGGCTCAAGAATCAATCAGAAAAACAAAAGAGACTACAAAAGAAAGAGCTGTTTCAGGTGAGCATAATGGAACACTTTTCCACCCTGCACATTGGATAAATTCATATACAGCTTGGATGGATGAGTTAAGACCTTGGTGTATTTCAAGACAACTTTGGTGGGGACATAGAATTCCTGTATTTACTTGTGAGACTTGCGACCATCAATGGGCTGATAAAGCTGATGAGCCAGAAAAGTGTCCAAAATGTGGAGGAAATCACTATACTCAAGACCCAGATGTTTTAGATACTTGGTTCTCTTCAGCACTTTGGGCTATGTCACCATTAGGTTGGGGAAATAATGGAAAATTAAAAGAACTTTATAATGACACAGATGAGGCAGATTTTTATCCAAATTCACTGTTAATCACTGGTTTTGATATTATGTTCTTCTGGGTAGCTAGAATGATGATGATGGGTGAACACTTCAAAAAACAATTACCATTTGAAGATATTTATATGCACGCATTAGTTAGAGATGAGTTTGGTGCAAAAATGTCAAAATCAAAAGGAAATGTTATTGATCCACTTGATATGGTAAATGAACATTCTGCTGATATTATTAGATTTACTTTAGCATATCTTTGTGTTCAAGGAAGAGATATTAAACTGGGAGCTAAAAACCTAGAGCAATTTAGAAACTTTACAAATAAACTTTATAATGCAAGTAATTTTTTACAGTTAAATGTGGAAACTTTCCCTGATTTAAAAGATATTACGATTAAAACACCACTTGGGCTTTATATGCAAAGTAAATTAAGTGATGCAGTTGATGAGTTAAGAAATTCACTTGAAACTTATAAATTTAATGAATCAGCGTCTATTTTATACAAATTCGTATGGAATGAATTTTGTGACTGGGGAATTGAGTATGCAAAAGCTTCAAAAGATTCTGTTGTAGAACTTGGGGCAATTTTCAAAGAAACTTTAAAAATGGTTTCTCCATTTATGCCATTTATTTCTGATTATTTATATCACAAATTAAGTGGAACAACACTTGAAGATGGTGATTCATTGATGATTATGAATTTTCCAAAAGAAATTGCAAAAAATCAAGAAATCGAAGATATGTTTGCAATCATCGAAGAAGCAATTACGGCTATTAGAAGAGCAAAAGTTATCATAGATATGGGTAACTCAAAAATCGCAAAAGCGTATTTAAAAATCAATGTAAATATTGATAATGAAATAGCAAAACCATTTATCGAAAAACTTGCAAAAGTAGAAAATATCGAGTTTGTAACAGCAAAAGTAGAAAACTCAATCACAGATGTAAGTGATAACTTAGAAGTTTATATCCCAACTGGTGAAATAGATATGACACCAATTATAAACAAACTTTCAAAACAACAAGAGAAATTAGAAAAAGAGATAACAAAACTATCTGGAATGCTAAATAATGAAAGATTCGTAGCAAATGCACCAGCAAATGTTTTAGAAGAAAATAGAGCAGGATTAGCATCGGCTGAAGATAAACTGACTAAGGTTGTGGCTGAGTTGAAGTCTTTGAGTTAAGAAGAGATTTTTAGTTAGATTTTGAAAGCCCCGTCAGTTTTGATGGGGCTTTTTTTATATTTAAACCATATTATTTCCACTTCTCCCTCTTTACTTTTCATTGTAATTTCACAAAAAATAAAACTAAACAAACCACCAGTTTATTTTAAATAAAGTATTCATAAGTATAATTAGACCATCAGTTTATAAAAGGATAATTATGCCAAAAATTGTAAATAAAGATGAAAAAATTGATTATATTTGTGAAGAAGCTTACAAAGTATTTGTTGATGTTGGGATTTATGAATTTTCTTTAAATAAATTTATTTCTGATATTAATATGTCAAAAGGGCAGTTTTATCATTATTTTTCTACAAAAGAGCAATTAATTTATCAAGTTATGTCAAAAAAAGCATTTGAACTAATGAATGACATAAAAGAAAAATATAAATATGAAGAAAGCTATATTTATAAAATTAATTTAATTTTTGAGATATATTTAAATGAAGAAAAATCTTTCAGTGATTTAAGAAAATTATATATTAATACTTTTCATATGTATGTTACTTCAAGTGATGATGAAATAAAAGAGTTCAATAATAGTGCATACAAAGATATATTTGATAGTTTAGAACAAATCTTTGATGATGAGATACAAAAAGGAAATTTTCATCCAGATTCAAAGAAGTTAGCAAAATCTTTATGTGCAACAGCCGATGGTATGTTTTTATTATCAGTTATGATAGAAAATTATGATTTAAAAACTGAATTAACAAACTACTTTTTAGAGATTGAAAAGTTATCAAAAATAAATTAAAAGAAATTATATGAATGTTACAAAAGATAAAATATCATCTGTTTTTTTTCAGTACTCAATACCTTCTGTATTGGGAATGTTGGCTATTTCATCGGCAAATATTGTTGATGGATTTTTTGTAGGAAATTATGTGGGAGATTTTGGACTAGCTGCTATAAATATTAGTTTGCCTATCTTTTCTTTGCTGTTTGGATTTGCTTTGATGTTGGCTATTGGAGGAAGTGTAATTGCTGGAAAATTAATAGGTGAAGAAGATATAAAAAACGCTTCAATTATTTTTACCAAAACTATTGTTTGTATTACTTTTTTTAGTTTTATAGCTTGTACACTTTTATTTTTAAATATTGAAACTGTTTTATATCTTTTTGGAGCAGATGAAGATTTGACAAAAATAGCAATAGAGTACTTATCTATAATGTTGATTTTTATTCCTTTTTTGATGATTGGAGTTGTTTTAGATTATTTTGTAAGAGTTGATAATAGACCAAATCTTGCTTTTATAGCTTTACTTTCAAGTGCTATTATAAATGTAATATTAGATTGGTTTTTGATTGTATATTTACAAAAAGGTATTTTTGGAGCAGCATTAGCAACTGGTATTTCTCAACTTGCTTTAATATTTATTTTATTACCTCATTTCTTTTCAAAAAAAGCAACTTTAAAGTTTGTAAAACCAATAGGAAGTTATATACAAATTATAAAAGCTACATACAATGGAGCTTCTGAGTTTGTAAATGAAATTTCAATAGGAATAATGACTTTAATATTTAATTATGTGATAATAAAAAATTTGGGTGTAGAGGGACTTGCAGGATTTGCAGTAGTGGAATATCTTTTATTCATTGGATTAATGATAAGTTTTGGAATAAGTGATTCTTTACAACCAATTATTAGTAAAAATTTTGGTGCAAAAAAGCATAAAAGAATAGAAGAGTTTTTAAAATTAGCTTTTATAACTACGGGTTTGGTAGGTGCTGTAATGATATTGTTAATTATATTTACACCCAATACCCTTGCAAATATTTTTTTAGAAGATAATAATTATAAAACAAAAGAGATAGTTCTAAAATTTGCTACATATATATGGATAATTTTCCTTTTTGATGGTTTTAATCTTGTGATTTCTTCTTATTTGACTGCAATTCATAAGCCTTTGGCTTCAATGATTATTGCAATATCGAGAAGTTTTATTTTGCCAGTATTTTTTATATTTACTCTACCATTTTTCTTTGATTTAGATGGAATATTTATGGCTATACCAATGGCTGAATTTATTACTTTTATAATAGCTGTGATTTTATTTAGACAATTTAATCCAAGAAAGATAATTTATAAGGAAGTGTAAGTAAGTAGGTTTCTTCTTTCCCATCATTTTTAATGGGAAAGAATATCAATATTAAAATTATTTAGAATCTTTTTTAGATTTCTTATCAGCTCTTTTTTCTTTTAATGATTTTGCTGGTTCTTTTTTTGTAGCTTTTTGAACGTCTTTACCTTTTGCCATGTAAACTCCTTTTTTA
>JAQVLW010000021.1 GCA_028703945.1 Aliarcobacter sp.
GAAACAAAAACAAGATATGATTCTTATATCCTTGATGCTTACACTTTAAAAGCTGATAATATACATTTAGAATATATTCATACAGATAATGATATTTCTTGGAATGCTCAGGCTTTATCTTTTTTCAAAGATTTGTTAAAAGAAAGCATAAATGCTTATTCTATGGATTTATTAGAAAAAAAAGAGTTTAGACATTATGAGTTTTTAGTTTATAAAATAGATGAAAAATATATTTTAAATGTTATTTATATTTATGAGATAAATAAAGAAGTTTTTATTGTGGATCAAAAAGGTAATCTTTATGAGAATTTATTGAAAAATTTTGATAAAAATTATGTTTATAAATTTGAAAAAAATAAAACTGATTTTATAGACTTAAACTTTAGTTTAGTAAAAAATAATGCTATGAAGAGCTATTTTGCTCTTCATAGTGGGGATTAATAAAAAGATTTTTATTTACCAAATACTTGTTTTAAAATTGAACTTGTTTGTTCGACCGGATTTGTTCTAATTGCTGATTCTTTTTGAGCAATCATTGTAAATAATCCTTCAATTGCTTTGTTTGTAACAAACTCATCTAAGCTTTCATTTGAGTTTCCAGGAACATAAGAATCCACTCCAAAACTCTTTGCCATCCCCATAACAGCACTATTATCAACTAATCCTTTTGCACTTGATTTATAGATATTATTAACTGTTTCATAATAACCTGCTACTTGATTTTCTTTCATTGTTTCTTGAATAATTGGTGCAATTGATTTTTTTAGTGATTCAGTTGTATTTGTTTTAAAATATTCTGTTGCTGCATTATTCCCACCACCTAGAATTTTTTGAGCATCAGTTACGCTCATTTTATCAATTGCTGAGATAAAAATTTCTGCTGTTTTTGGAGCTGCTTTTGAAGCTGCTGCATTCATTGAATTTATTAAATCATCAGCCATTTTATCACCACCTGCGGTTCTTATTAAACTTTCAGCCTTTGATAAATTATTTGGAAGTGGAATTTTTACTGCTTTATTATTTAAATAACCGTTATTGCTTCCAAGTTGTGTAGTTGCATAAGTAACACCTGATTTTAAAGCTTCCTTTAGTCCATTTGAAACAGTTGCATTATCAAGATTGCTTTTTGTATTATTAGTTGATGTAGCATTAGTTATTTGTTGTGTAATTCCTGTATCTTTTGAAACTGTATCAACAACACTTTTTGTAATGCTTCCTAAATCTAGAGCAAAAGTTAATGTTGAAGTTAAAAGTAATGTTGAAACGAGAAGTGATTTTTTCATAATTTTTCCTATATGTTTTGTAATTTTTAGATTTACATTATATAATAGATATTATAGAATAATTGTGAAAAAGGATTCCAAATAGAACTAATCAACGAAATCTCTAATTTTATTTATAGTTTTAAAAATAAAATAGTTGAAGCTAATGAAATAGCTACAAAATACGAAGAACAAATTGTTTCTTTTGCTAATGAATTAAAAAATTTGGACTTAGACAAAGAGTTTGAAGAAAACTTTTTGATTATATTAGGATATTCATATAGACTTGATGATATTTCTCAAAGACTATTTTTTACTTTTTCAGAAGCGGTTTATGCTATTAATTTAGATAAATTAATGAGAAATAATGATTCATTAAAATTAAATAGTATAGTTTATATTTTAGTTTTGGAATCAATAATAAAAGAGTATAAAACTAAAGAAATAAATATAGAACAAAAACAAAAAGCACTAGATATTTATAAAAAAATTGAAGAAAAAAAAGCAGCAGAAAATAAAAAGTATCATATGTATCAATATTAGGATAAGTTATGGCTATAAGATTAAATTGCGACATGGGTGAGAGTTTTGGTATTTGGAAAATGGGAAATGATGAGGAAGTCATGCCCTATATTGATATGGCAAATTTAGCTTGTGGTTTTCATGCAAGTGATGCAGTCACAATGAGTAGAACTGTAATTTTAGCAAAGAAATATAATGTAACAATTGGCGCACATCCTTCATATCATGATTTATTAGGTTTTGGAAGAAGAACGGTTTTATGTTCACTTGAAGAGATAAAATCTATTGTTTTATATCAGTTAGGAGCTTTAAATGCTTTTTGTAGAGCAAATGGTACAGCTGTTTCTTATGTAAAACCTCATGGTGCTTTGTATAATGATATGATGAGAGATGAAAATATCTTTAAAGCAGTTTTAAATGCTATTTCATCTTTTAATAAAAATATAAAACTTATGGTTATCTCAGGTCCAAAAAATGAAGAGTATGAATACACAGCAAAACTATATGATATAAAACTACTTTTTGAAGTATTTGCAGATAGAAATTACAATGATGATGGATCTTTGGTTTCAAGAATGGAAGAAAATGCAATTATTCATGAAGAATTAGATGTAATGGCAAGGGTTTCAAATCTAAAAGAAAAAGGTTTTATTTCAAGTATAAATGGACAAATGTTATTTCTAAAAAGTGATTCTATTTGTGTTCATGGAGATAATGAGAAAGCTCTTGATTTTATAAAATTAGTAAAAAAAACTCTTTATTGATGGGTTGTTCTTACCAATAAGAGTTTATATTTTTCTTTTTTTACTTAACAATCCTTCAAAAATCTCTTTTGAATCTTGATTTATTTTAAATGAACAGATTTTAAATTCATATTTTGCTTTTATAAAAAGCCCTGAGTTACTTTTTAAAGTTGTATTTGATAATAACTGTTCTAAATTTAAAATAAAATTTATAACATCTTTTTTTTCTTCTGTTAAGTTTTGTATAAAAATTAAAAATTTGTTTTCACTATATCGAACCATATCATAGTCGAAATCTTCATCTTTTAGTTTTTGCTTAATAAATTTTGTTGCAAAAATTAGTAAATTATTTGCTAAAAGGTCTCCATATTCATTTTGAATATAATTGTAATCAATTACATCAACCAAAATACAAATACCATTTTGTTGAAATAAAGCATTATCATTTAAAAATATTTTATAAATCCACTTTTTATTAAAAGTATTAGTAATATCATCTACGAAAAGTTTATCATTTAGGTTTTTTACTTCTTTTTCTAAAGTAAGTATTTTTTTGTAAATATCATTTAAAGAATCAATGTCATTATTTAATATTGCATCAGCTGCATTTTTTGTATTTTCTTTTAATGCTGCGGCATTTGTTGCAATTAGATTCATATAATTCTCAATTGCCTGAAAATCTTCAGAAATAAGTTTATTTATTTCATGTTTAAATTTTTCATCATCTAAATCTATTTCTAATTCTTTTGCATGATAATTAAATTTATCAAAATAAGTAGAAGGAAGAATAATATTTTTATTTAAAATATCATTTATTGTTAAATCAGTTATCTTTTTTAGTTGTTGTCTCATCTTCTTCTCCAAATAATTCTTGAATATGCGTTGGTTTTCCTATGTAATAACCTTGAGAATAATCAATTTCTATATTTTTTACATATCTTAAAATTTTTAAATCACTTACAAACTCAGCAACTACCTTGATATTTTGTTGTTTAGAGAATAAAACAATACTTTTTATTAGATTTAGATAAATATCTTCATTTATTTTTCTAATTAGTGAACCGTCAATCTTTATATAATCAATATTTAAATTTAAAATATTTTCATAATTAGAAAATCCAGTACCAAAATCATCTATTGCAATTTTAACACCAAATTGTTTTACATCATTTATAAATTCATTTACAGTATCAAAACTTGAAACTTTTTCACTTTCTAATATCTCTAAAGTTAAATATTCACCAATATTATTACTTTTAATTTTACTAACTAAAGCTTTTTTAATTTGTGGATTTAAAATATCTGTATAATCAAGATTAATACTAATATGTATCTTATATTTTAGAATATAAACAATTATTTTATCAATCAAGATTTCCATAAGTTTATTATAAAGTCTGCATTTTTTTGCCTTATAAATAAAATTATTAGGCATTAACATTCGACCTTCTTTGTCAAATATTCTCATTAAAGCTTCATATTTAACAATTTTATTTGTTTTATTATCCATAATAGCTTGAAAATATGGCTCAACCAAATTATTTTCTATACTATAATTTAAAACATCTAGAAGATTTTCATTCACTGATTCATTTTTATATAAAAATGAATCATAATACATATAGTGAATAAAATTTAATTTTGCATTATATAATGCTTTTTCCGCATAAATTTTTATATGCTGGTCTTCACTTTTAGCACAACCAATAGTAATATCAATATTTATAGTGCCATAGTTATCTAGAAGTTTAAAGTTATTTGATACGATATTTTCATAAATAATATTTTTTACAATGACGATTTCTTCAATACTTAAATCATCTAATAAGTAAATTTCAAATACATCAGCATGTGTATTTTTGATATTTATAGAGATATCTCGTTTTAATTCTTCTATTATAAGTTCTTTTATATTAGTTTTTAAAATAGAATCTAATTGTCTGATTATGAAATCGCCATTTTTAAAATCATAAATGGCATTTAAATCTTTCATGTATAAAATATCTACTAAAAAAAGAGTTCTAATATTATTTTTCTTTGAAAAAATGTCTAAAATTTTCTGAAATAACACTAGTAAACCTTTCTAAATTTTAAATATGAGTTGGATTATATATTATTTTTCTTTAATTAGTGTGAAAAAATAAATATTTTTACAAAATTTTAGATTTAATCAAACTTTAGATAAAATCGTGACATTTTATGAATAGGATTATATAAAAATGAAAAAAATAAATATAAAAGATTTAGAACTTAATATTGATATTACACATATTTTAAATTTATACGCTTCAAAAACTCCAATTATTATTGATGTGGATGGAAATATTTACACAAAACTTGAAGAAGTTGAGAAAAAAGCAATAATTTATAAAAATATGGATTTAAAACAAATATCTTCAATGTTGGATGCAAAAGCAATAGCATCTGCACTTTTTGCTGACTATAAACCAAATATTTTAGGAACAATTTGCAAAATAAAACCAGTTTCAAATTGGCAAAATATTATAGAAATGAATAAAACAAATATGCTTTATTTTGATCACCAAAGTGATGGAGTTGAGTTATTTGAAGATAAAGAGCTTGAGGATTATGGTTGGAATGCAAGTGCTTTGGATATAAATTATAGAGAAATTACTGAATTTATCGAAGAATTTTGTGAGGGAGTTTTACTTTGTTATGACAATGAAATCCAATTTAGTGGATTTATAATTGTTGATGATGTTAATGATGTAAAAATAAAAGTAAAAGAATACATTATAAATAAAACAAAAGAAAATATCAAAGAACAAACAATTGATGTAGAAGATGATGATGTTATTGAAGCATTAGAATTTTTTGGAATAAAGGCATAATTTATGGAAGATTTTATTAGAGATTGGGGATATATAGCTCTATTTTTATACTCATTTGGTGGAGGTTTTATAGGTCTTGCAATTGCTAGTGTTTTATCATATTCTGGTGATTTAAATATTTATATTTGTGTATTGACAGCAGCTGTTTCAAACTTTATCGGTGGTCAATTTTTATTCTTTCTTGCTAGAAAAAATAAAAATTATGCAAAAGATATGATGAAAAAATATGGTAGAAAAATTGCCCTTGCTCATCTTTTGATGAAAAAATATGGCTCTTTTGTAATTTTTGTACAAAAATATATCTATGGAATAAAAACTTTAGTTCCGCTTGCAATGGGAATTACAAAATATTCAGCTATAAAATTCTCAATTTTTAATGCATTAGCAGCCGTTTTATGGGCTTGTGTTATTGGATATGCAAGTTTTACAGCAGGGGAATATATATTGAGTCTAGGTGAAGATTTTAAATATGTTGGCTTATTTACAGTTGTTATGATTATTTTAGTTATTTCTTATGTTTTTAAAAAAATAGAAAAAAAATAGTAGTTCTCTAATAGTACTTTATAGTTTTGGATATAATATATCAAAAACTATAAAGGGCTTCCCATTTTAATCGAAAACTTTTCACAATTAAATCTTCCAAAAGAGTTTCTTACAAACTTAGAAACTTTGGGTTATACAAAATTAACAGCAATCCAACAAAAGAGTTTACCTTTAAGCTTAGATAATAAAGATTTAATAGCTCAAGCAAAAACAGGTTCTGGAAAAACTGTGGCTTTTTGTATTCCAATAATAAATAAATTAAATATCAAAAACTTTAGAATTCAATCTTTGATTTTGGCTCCAACAAGAGAATTAGCAAATCAAATAGCTTTAGAAATCAGAAAACTTTCACGACATATTCATAATCTAAAAGTTCTTACACTTTGTGGTGGAACTCCTTTTAAACCGCAAGTTTTATCTTTAAGTCACGAAGCACATATAATTGTTGCAACTCCTGGGCGTGTATTAAAACATATTCAACAAAATAATATTGATTTAGAAAATATTACGACTTTAGTTTTAGATGAAGCTGATAAAATGCTTGATATGGGATTTTATGATGATATTATGGAAATTATTGATAGTTTGCCAAAAAATAGACAAACACTTCTTTTTTCAGCAACTTATGAAAAAAATATTGAAAAATTAGCTTCAAATGTTTTATTAAATCCAGTTGTTGTAAAAGTTGAAAATGAAGAAAAAGTTCATATAAAACAAAAATTTTATTCTGTAGAAGAATCAAATAAAACTACTTTAATTCCAGCACTTATCTCTTCAAACAAAGCAAAATCAATTTTAATATTTTGTAATATGAAAATAACTTGTGATAAATTAGCCGATGATTTATATAATTTAGGATTAGATGTTTTAACACTACACTCTGACTTAGAGCAAAAACAAAGAGATGAAACTATTATTTTATTTTCAAATAAATCATATCCAATTTTAATAGCAACAGATGTTGCTTCAAGAGGACTTCATATTGATGATGTGGATTTAGTTATAAATTATGATTTATCTTTAGATGAAAAAATTCATACTCACCGAATCGGAAGAACTGCAAGAGCTGGAAAAGGTGGAATGGCAATTTCTTTATATACTCATAATGATTTTGATAGAGTTGAACTAATAAAAGATACTTTTAGAGATATAGAAGATGAAAGTATTGATAAAATTGAAGATGATTTATCTTATAAAATTGATTCAGAATTAAGAACTATTTTTATAAATGGTGGTAAAAAACAAAAATTAAGAGCTGGAGATATTTTAGGTGCATTAACAGCTGGAATTGGTTTACATAAAGATGAAATAGGAAAAATTGATATTTTAGATTTTGCTTCTTATGTTGCGATTAGTAAAGAGAAAATTTCTTTTGTTTTGGAAAAATTATCAAAAGAAAAGATTAAAGGTAAATATTATAGAATCTACGAGAAGTGACAAAATAAAAAAGGAGATATTAATTGTTTAAAAATACATTATTTCTTAAAATAATTTTAATATTTACTTTACCTGCATTAGGTATTCTATATTTTAGTTCTGTTTTAGTTTATGAAAAAATACAATCCTTTAATGAAGTTGATGGAATTAACCATAATTTAACATACCTAATTAATACAGAAAAATTATTAAGTTCACTACAAAAAGAAAGAGAAATAAGTGCATTATTACTTTTAGAAAAAGGTGAAAAGTCTTCTTTGGAAAAAAGTAGAGAATTATCTATAAAAAATTATGAAGAGTTAGAAAAAACCTTTAAAACGCTAAACTTAGATAATAAAGTTATTCAATTAAAATCTGAAATAAATAAATTAGAATTGTTTAGAGCAAAAATTGATAACTTAGATGCTACTATAGATGAAGTTTTTGAAGAATATAATCAATTTGATAAAGTGTTATTGGATTCATTGTATTCATTAAAACCTGTGAAATCGGCTTTTGATTTTAATGATGAATTTAGAAATGTAATACATTTTTTAAGTTTTAAAGAATCTATTTGTATTGAAAAAACAATGATTTATGGATATTTTGTTAATAGTAAAATAAATGATAAACTTTATACTATGCTAATGAAAAATTATTCATTATTAGAAATAAATAAAGATATATTTTTAAATAATGTAAATTTGGAAATAGTTCAAATATATAATTCAAAACTTAATGAAGAATATTATAATAAGATATTTATATTAAGAAATGGAATTAAGAATAAGAATTTTTCACATCTTGAATTAACTTCTGAAGAGTGGGAAAAAATATCTCTTGAAAATTTAGAATCATTAAATAACATGTATAAAAATCTTATTTATTCAGTTGAAAAATACATAACAAAATTTGAAGAGGATGCCTTATTAGAAAAACGTAAAAGTCTTGTTTTCTTATTTGTTTCTTTTGCAACGTTAATTAGTTTATTATTTGTATTAAGAAATATTATTTTTAATGAGCAAAAGAGTTTTTATAAAGTTCAAAAACATAAAGAAGTTTATGAGCTATTAAATAAAGCAAATAAATTTTTATTAAAAATTGATGATAGAAAATTACTATTTTCAAATATTTGTGAACTTCTTTCTCAAACTGATAAAATTCAATTCTCTTTTATTTATGATTTATTATCTAAAGAAATAATTGCCGAAGAGGGAGAATTAAAGCAGAAACTATTAACACAAAGCCATTATTATAGTGATAAGAATAAAGATAATATTATTTCTAAAACTATTAAATGGGAAACAAATATTATTGCTAATGATTTTTTAGAAAAAAATATTTCTATTTTTTATGATAAAGCAAAAGTTTTAGATATTAAATCAATGGCATGTTTTCCAATTAAAAAATTTAATAAAGTTATTGGAACTTTAACTATTTATTCAAAAGAATTAAATTTCTTTGATCAAGAAGTGGAAATTTTATTTGATAAATTAATTAGTGATGTAACTCATTGCTTAGAAAAAATTGACTATGAACAAATTAGATTAAAACAAGAAGATGAATTAAGATTATCTTCTTATGCTTTTGAATCAAGTGAACCTATGATTATTACAAATGATGAGGGGAATATTATAAAAGTTAACCAAGCTTTTTGTAGTACGATGGGTTATACAAAAGATGAAATAATAGGTAGGAATCCAAGAATTTTTAAATCAGTTCATCAAGACAAAGAATTTGCTGATGCTTTATGGAATGAACTTAAAGTTAAAGGATTTTGGAGTGGAGAAGTTTATAATAAAAAAGCAAATGAAAAGATTATTCCTTTAAGAAGTACAATAACAGCAATAAAAGATAAAAGTGGAAAAATCACTCATTTTTTAGGTCAATACATAGATATCGGAGAACAAAAAGATAAAGAAAAAGTTTTAGAATATCAAGCAACACATGATAATTTAACAGGTCTTCCAAATAGATTATTACTTCTTGATAGAATTGAAAGAGCAATCACAAAAGTTGTAAGACATAAAATTGTTGGTGGATTAATATTTATAGATTTAGATAATTTTAAAGAGGTAAATGATACTTTAGGACACGATATTGGAGATTCTTTACTTATTATGGTTGCTAAAAAAATCAAAGAAGTAATAAGGGAAGAAGATACGATTGCTAGAATAGGTGGAGATGAATTTATTGTTTTACTTGATAATGTTGGGAATAATAAATCAGATGCAAAAATAAATATTAATATTCTTGCTGAAAAAATAAAAGATACTTTAAACGCAATTACACATATTGAAGGAAATATAAATGTATCAACGCCAAGTATTGGAATTACGCTTTTTAGTGATTCAAGTGTTAGTGTAAAAGATATTATCAAACAAGCTGATACTGCAATGTATGCTGCTAAAAAACAAGGAAAAAATGCCATAGAATTTTTTGATTAAGCAGTTGATTAATTCTTTATGCTAAAATTCCGACCCGAAAAAATTTATTAAGGAAATATTATGAAAAGTGCAACAGCAAGACATTTATTAGTTGATAGTGAAGAGTTATGTTTAGAATTAAAAAATAGAATTGCATCTGGTGAAAAATTTGAAGATATTGCAAAAGAGTATTCTTCTTGTCCATCTGGTTCAAATGGTGGAGATTTAGGTAACTTTTTTCAAGGACAAATGGTTCCTGAATTTGATGCTGTAGTATTTAATGAAGCTATAAATGTAGTTCATGGTCCTGTTAAAACAGACTTTGGTTTTCACTTATTAGAAACAACTTCAAGAAGAGATTAATCTCTCTTCTACCTCTTCATCCCATAAAATAGAAACTCCATACTCTTTATCAGTAATTACATATTTAAAATATTCACTCGTTCCTCGTCTTCCATGAAGTCTTACTATTACTTGGTCTTCTTCTAGTAATTTTTTCATTTCATATTTTGAAAAACTTCTTTTATTCCATCGCAAGAATACATTTGAATATACTCTAAAAGTACAAGTTGAATCAGATGTAAAAACAAACTGTTCACTATCATCGTACTCTTTTTTAGCATTTTCACAAGCGTATAAATTTACTTTTTTCCCATTAGCTGTACTTTTAATAGCGTGAACATTAGCTTTACAATATGGACATTTACCTAATATCATATTTTAAACTCCAAATAAACATTTGAGGAATTTTACTTAAAATTTAAATTAAAGTCTAAAAATATAACAAATTGTAATTAATTTAGTTCTTTTGCTTTAACTAACTCTTTTCCTGTAAACTCTTTTTGATTTGTATTATCTACAACCATTTTTGCAATTTGGTCAGTTAATATTGCAATATCTTGTGTTTGTGAAGCTATTAACGCATTTTGCTGAGTTTGTTTATCTAGTTGATTTACAGCATCATTAATTTGGATAATTCCATTTAATTGCTCTTTACTTGATACTTCTATACTTGAAATCAAATTCATAGTTTGAGATATATTTTCATTTAATTGTCTATATCCATCAATCATATTATTTGCAATCTCTTTTCCATGGTTTGCTTTTGAAGTAGCATTTTCAACAATGTTTTTTATCTCTTTTGCAGCTTCAGCACTTCTATTTGCAAGGTTTCGCACTTCAGCTGCAACTACTGCAAACCCTTTTCCTGCTTCTCCTGCCGTTGCTGCTTCAACGGCCGCATTAAGACTTAGAATATTTGTTTGAAAGGCAATTTGGTCAATGATTGAAATAGCATCATTAATTGAGTTTACTTGTGCATTTATCTCTTCCATTGCTTGTGTTGTTTGATTTGCTAATATTTCACCTTCTTTGGCAGATTTTGTAACACTATTTGAATAATCAGACATTTTTGCAATATTTTGAGTACTATTTCTAATATTCCCAGTTATTTGCTCTAAGGCTGCTGCTGTTTCTTCTAAACTAGATGCAGCTTGGTTTGAACTAATATTTAATTTATCAACATTAGTAAGTAATACATGCGAGCTTTTATCTAAAGTTAGACCATTTGCTCTATCATCTAATAATAGATGAGTTATTGCTCCACCTACATTATTTACACCTTGTGCTAGTCTTAATAAATCTTTTTTAAGTTCACTTGTTTTTACATTGTTTAAATAGTTGTATTTAGTATATTCTTCTAAAACATCCAAGATATTATCAATATTTGTTTCAAGATGTTCAGCCATATTATTTACAACATTTTTTAATTGCATTAAAGATGGATTTGAAACATCAATATGTAATCTTTGGCATAAATCACCTTGTTCAAACTCAGCTAAAACAGATATTGTTTCATCTATTAATTTTCTATCTTCTTCTATACCTTGTTTTGTTTTGATTATATTTTCATTTACAACTTTCGCCATATGAGCAAATTCATCTTTTGAAGAGTCATCTAAAAGTTTAACATCATTTGTTTCTCTATTTAAATAACTAAAAAATGATAATAATCCACCTTTGAAATTATTAATTGAGTTTGATATTTGTTTTACCAAAAGTGTTCCAATAAGAATACCAACAAATAATCCAATTAAAGACATAATAATTATGATATAAAGAGAAGAGTTTGATTTTTCAAAAGTTAATTCAGAATTTGTAATAGCTTCATTTATTTGAGTTTCCTTTAGTTTATCAACTAAAGCTGCTAACTCTTCAGTTCTTGCATCTAAATCTTCCATAACTATGTCACCATCAACTTTACTAATTCCATAGCTATTAACCATTTTTTTACCAGTTTCAAAAAGATTAGTTGCTCTTTTTTTTATTTCCTCTAGTTCAGCTAGAGCTTTAGTCTGGTTCTCTTCTTTAAACATTTTTTCAAATTTTGAGATATTGTCCATAAATTTGTTATAAGCAGTTTGAGCTTCATTTATTACTTCTAAATCTTGTGTTAAGGAACTATCTGTAAGAAATTGTTGTATTTGACAACTTTGAAATTTTGTATCTTCTGCAAGAATAGCCATTGGGACAGATTTTTCAGATGTTTTTTTACTTATATCTTTCACATGCAGTAGGTTATTTGTTACAAGTATAGAGGTAGTTAGAAAAATTCCTAAAATACCCATAATTCCATATTTTAATTTATTTCTTATATTCATTTTATATCCTTATAAAGAAGTTGTTTTATGGTGCAAGTCTTGAAATACTCCAAGTATTATCATTTTGAAGCTCATAGACAAATCTATCGTGAAGCCTATCTTGTCCACCTTGCCAAAACTCTATTTTTGTAGGTTTAATAATATATCCACCCCAAAAATCAGGGAAAGGAACTTCTCCTTTTACAAATTTTCTTCTTATTTCATCAAATTTTTGCTCTAACAAACTTCTTGAACTTATAATTTGACTTTGGTGTGAAACCCAAGCTCCAATTTGACTTCCTTTTGGTCTTGAGAGAAAATATTTTAAAGATTCAGTTGTTGAGATTTTTTCTATATTTCCCTCAATTTTTACTTGTCGCTCTAATTCAAGCCAAGCAAAAAGTGCAGCTGCTTTTGGATTTTGCTCAATTTGTTTTGCTTTATTACTTTTATAATTTGTAAAAAATACAAAACCTTTTTGATCAAAGATTTTAAGTAATACAGTTCTAATGCTTGGCATCATATCAGTTCCCACGGTAGCTAGTGAAAAAGCATTTGGTTCTGTTAGTTTTGCATCCATAGCTTCATTAAACCAAATTTCAAACTGTAAAAATGGGTTTGGGTTTAGATCTTTTATATCTAAACCTCGTGTTGTGTATTTGGCTCTTAAGTCTGTTAAATCCAAAATTTATCCTTTGAATTGGTATATTTTATTTTAGCAAAATTAGGATTTGTTCATTCCCCAAAAATGTTAAATAATATGTTTTTTAGTTCTACTTTCATCTCATGAGTTAGATATTTTTTTGTTGAATATATATAAAATGGAACGGTATTTCTCATTGATTGTTTTAATCTTTTTCTCAAAGTTGAAATTTCATCAATATTTATAAGTTCTTCACCATCATACAAATAAAAATCTTTTGCAATTCCTAGTTTAAATGAAACTATTTGATATGAGAAAAATAAATCTTCAGAAGTTCCCTCATATCTTTTTATAAATTCATCTAAAGCAGTTTGAAGTTTTTTTAGATTAGCTACTGTTATATATCCAAAACTTTCTCTAAATTTATATCTCTCAACTGTTGTAAAATCAAGAACTTTGTAAAATTCATTTAGGTTTTTCCAAGGGCTTCTAAATCTTCTTTTCCCAAATAAAACTTCTTCAAAACAGTACATATATTTTATATCTTCGCAAGTTTGAATTTCTTTATCTTTGATTTCGAAATATTTTGTTTTAAATAGGGAAATTAACCAGTTTTCATCAAGCATTGAAATAGTATCAAGCTCTTTTGTTTTATCTTGACTATTTTTAAAATTCCATAACATAGAGATATTATTTGAAATTTTTTCATTTATATCACCCGATTCAAAATATTTATCCGATAAATATTGAACTACATTTTCAAGTAAAGTGTCTGTTTTTGCAATTCCATGATTAAAAATTACTTTTTTATAAAGATTAAATCTCATTTCAAGCATATGTTCTAAATCAATTAAACTCATATCAAAAAAACTCAAATAAAACTTTTCATCTTTTTCAACCAAAACTGCTTGTTTTGTGATTCTAATATGATCATTTGGACCAGTTATATAACCACTTGCTAACATATCTCTATTTATATAATCAAGCCTATCAGCATCAACTGTACTATCTATGAAATTATGTAAAACTTTAAAATCAAAACCTTCAAAAACTTGTTCTTCTAAAATCAAAATTGATAACCTTTTGATTAGTTTTAAGTACTCTTTTTCATAAGATTTCACAAGTAGTTCTTCAAGTTCATAATCAAAAAGTAATTTTAAAAGATTTTCTCCAATAGCTTCGTGTAAAACTTCTTTACTGTTATTTGTAATCTCTTCATAATTAGTTTTAAATTTCACTTCTTTTTCACAAAGTATTTCTTGATTTAACTCTTTTTGTTTTATTTTGTCATAAACTTTTTTTAGCGCATATTCTACTTGGTGAGAAAAAGGTAAATGTCCCACATCATGAAGTAGGGCAACAATTCGTAAAGTTTGTAAAAAAATAGTATAAGTTGCTCTTTGAGCTTTTGATTTTGTGGGAATTGTAAATTGATATAAAGCTTTATTATCAAAATATTCCATATCATCAATACTTACTTTTAGATTTTCTTCTTTTATTATAAAAACTATTACTTTTTTTAAACTTGATAAAAAATCATTTTTTGTTCTTTTATCTGCATTAAGTAGGGCATTTTTAAACATAAAAGAGGCTAAATGCATAGTTCCTAAACTATGAATAAATCTTTTAGTTGTAATTGATGGATATGAGAAATAAGCCAAAGCATTTTGTGTTATAAATTGTAATCTATTTACTATTTTTGTTTGAAGAATTTTGTCTTCAAGTTTTGTGTACTCAATATGATTGTATATTGTGTCATTTATAAGTCTATTTTGTATGAGATATTCCTTATTATTTTCTTCTATATTATAATTTGCTTCAAGTGAGTTATTGCTTAATTTAAAGCTATATATAAATTAATTTTCATTTAATTACAAATATTATATTATAGTAATAACTATTATCAAAAAGAGGAAATTATGGAAGATTATTTTATATATGCAATTGTTTTATTAGCTGCTTTTTATTTAATTAAAAAAACTTTTGGAAAAAATTCTGGATGTGGATGTTCTGGGGAAAGTAAATGTTCTAAGAAATAGAATTATAATTTCTATTTCTTATTTAAATTCAATCTTTTCTATTTTCAAAGATTCGCTCAGTAAATTGAGCAAATTTACCACGAACTGCTTTTTCAAGCTCTATTGCAAACATTTTAAGTTCAGGATGAAATTCATTTGTTTGTTTTAAAAGAGTTGTTAATCCGTTATTGTATTTATTTAAATATAAATTATCGATTTGTCTGTTTGATCCAATTACTATTGCCATACAACTTTCATCAAGTCTTGAAAGTATCAACTGAGTTGTTTTTTCACTTGAATTTTGCCATTCATCCATTATCACAATAGAAGCTGATAATGTTCTTCCTCTTGCTTCCCCTGGCCATAAAGTTTCAATACAATATTTTGATTTTAATTCATCAATTTTTGACTCAATTGATTCTTGATTCTCTTTATTTTCACTTTTTTTTAATTGTTTTTTTGCGATAAATTCTACTGTATCACTCAAAGCCATATTGTAGATTCTAAACTTCTCATCATTTCCTGATAAATATCCAATATCAGCACCTTTATCCAGCGATTCAATAGAGTTTCTAACATACACAATTTTGTCATATAAACCTAAATCAATCAATCTCATGGCACTCACAACTGACATTAAAGTTTTTCCACTTCCAGCTTTTGCATCAATTACTAATAAATCGTACATATTTGATAAAATGGCTTTTGTGAATAGTTTTTGTTTTAAATTTACTGGTTTTACATTTAAAGCTTTAAAATCATTCTCTTTTAAAGTATCAATTCTTTTATCATGAATAATTGCATATTCCACATTTCCATCACTACTTTCAAAACTATAAGCAAAGTTTTCAGGCTCGTAATTTTCATCTACTAAAGTAATATCTTTATTTTCTAAACTATTAAATAAAGATGAATCAAACTCAACGGATTTTACAAAATTAAATTTTGGAACTGTTGATTTATCATCATGAAGGGTCTCTGTTTTTATACTTTTAAAAAGTGCAAAGGTTCTTGCGTACACATCTAAAGATAAAAAGATTGTTTGGTAACCTTTGTAGTATTCTTGGGCGATTGAAGCTACTTCAATAATTCTTTTATCATTTGATTCAGAGATATGAATTTGTTCAATTACAGTGTCATATTTATCTTTTGAGATAATATCAAGATTTAGTTCATCATTAAAAAGTTTCACAACTTTAAAGCCAAGTTTATAATCAACTTCTTTTATTTTCATCTTTGCTAATAATCTTGCAAACTCTCTTGAATAATACCCAAGTTCATTAACTAACTTCTTTTTATCCTCTAATTCAAGAAGTACAGTTTCAGGTACTACGATGTGGTTAGTTTTATTGTCGGAAATTTTGTAGAGATTTTGAAGGTTTTGTAAGATGATGTTTGTGTCAAGGACATATACTTTTTCTTTCATAAGAAATAATTGCATAAAATAATTACAAAATAGAAACAATTCTGTATAAAAAATAACTATTTTAGTAGAATATAAAACTTAGTAATTTTATGTTAAAGTAATGAACTTTTTATATAAGAAAGAAAATAATCAAAAGGAACTTGTTTGAACATTTCTATATTTATAACTATTTTTTTCATTTTTTTAATTGTATTCATATTATATATTTTTTCAAAAAAAATTAAAGAAATAAAAAAAGAAAATCATATTTTAAAACAATATAAAGGTGCAATTGAAGAGAGTAATATAATTTCAACTGCTGATTTAAAAGGAAATATTACTTATGTAAATGATAGGTTTTGTGATGTAACTTTATATTCAAAGAGTGAAATATTAGGTCAACCTCATAATTTACTAAAAGGTGAAAGTTCAAAAAAGATTTTTCAAGAGTTATGGAAAACTATTCAAAATAAAGAAACTTGGCATGGAGTTTTAAAAAATAGAAGAAAAGATGGCCAATTTTATTATGTAAATATTACAATTAAACCAATTTTAGATGATAATGATGAAATTATAGAATATATTGCAATCCGACATGAGATTACGGATTTAATTCATAAAACAGAAGAATTAGAAAGAATTTTAAGGGAAGATAATTTAACAAAAGAAGGAAATCGATTTAAATTACTTGAAGACATAAAAAGGTTTAAAAACCCTTCTTTAGCTCTTTTAGATATAAATAGATTTGGAGATATTAATGAATTTTATGGGTACGAAATAGGTGATGAAGTTTTAATAACAGTTGCTAAAATATTTAAAGAACACACAGGAAATAAATATACATTATATAGAATTTATTCAGATGAATTTGCAATACTAGCAGATAATGATGAAAAAGAACACTTTAAAAATTTTATAAAACATATTGCGGATTCTATTTCTTCATCGCCTTTAAATATTAAAGGAAAAGAAATTTATATTCAGATGACTTATAGTATTTCATTTGAAGAAAAAAATGAATTGAAAAAAACTGCAAATACCATAAAAAGATATAATAAAAATAATAAAGATATTGTTGTATATGATAAAAGTTTAGGTATTGAAAAAATCCATGAAAAAAATATCTTATGGACTTCAAAATTAAAAAAAGCTTTAGAAAGTGATAATATTGTTCCCTATTATCAAGCAATTTATAATCTAAAAACAGAAAAAATTGAGAAATATGAAGCATTAGTTAGATTAATTGATGAGGATAACATAGCAATTTCTCCCTTTTATTTTTTAGATGTTGCAAAGAAATCAAAACAATATTTGAAGTTAACAAAAGAAGTAATCAGAAAATCATTTGAGTATTTTAAAGATAAAGATTATGAATTTTCTATAAATTTAACATTAGAAGATATAACAAATAAAAACATTTCTTCATATATAATTGATATGTTAAAAGAGTACAATATTGCTCCAAAAGTAGTATTTGAAATAGTTGAATCAGAGGGAATTCAAGATTTTGAATATGTAAATAATTTTATTGATAGTGTAAAAAAATTAGGATGTAAGATAGCTATTGATGATTTTGGTTCGGGATATTCAAATTTTGAGTATTTAATAAAACTAAATGCTGATTATATAAAAATAGATGGTTCTTTGATAAAAGATATTTTACTAAATAAAAATAACCAAGAAATAGTAATAACAATAGTAGATTTTGCTAAAAGACAAGGATTTAAAACAATAGCTGAGTTTGTATCATCAAAAGAAATTTTTGATAAAGTTAAAGAATTAGGGCTTGATTATGCCCAAGGATATTATATTCACGAGCCAAAACCTGAGATTTTAGCTCATATTGCTTAGAAATTTATTCTAAGCAATAGATAGTTTTACAAGATTATTGATCATTGAAATAGCTGTTTCTTCATTTAAAGGTTTCTCATAAGTTGTTAATATTTCTCTTGCAAGAATATTTGCACCTAAATGTTGAAATTGTATTCTCATAGCTTGTAGACCTTTTGCTCCACCTCCACCACTGTGAGTAGCTAATGCAACAATTTTTTCATTAAAAGCATCTCTCCAATCTTTTGTAGCTCTAGATGTCCATGCCATTGCATTATTAAGTACAGGTGGCATTACACCGTTGTATTCAGGGGCAACTATAATAAAAGCTTTTAAAGCTAATATTTTAGTAGCTAAATCTAAAGCACTTTCTGGAATACCATTTTCTTGTTCTTCAACTGTACTATATAATGGTAATCTTAAATTTACTAAATTTATTAATTCTGCTTCATAACCTAGTTTTATAGTAAGTTCTTGAAGTTTTAATCCTAATTTTAAATTATTATTTGAACTTGCTACTAATATTCCTATTTTTGACATAATTATCCTTATTTTTTATAATGATTAATTATATCTAAGGAATACTTTTATTCAATATAATAATAAAAGTACATTTAATCAAGAAAAAAAAAGACATTAACTTTTTTAAATCATGATAGAAGACATTATTTGGTAGGACATAAAAACCCTAGAGTTACTCTTGAAAAATATATTCCAAGTATTGGAAATAAATGTATAATCTTTGAAAAATTAAATTGATTTTATAATATTATTAAACGTACAACTTTATCACAGTTGATAGTTTTTAAATTTGGAAAGACATATAATGTGGGTTTAAACACAACGTGGTGCGAATGGTGAGAATCGAACTCACACTCCGAAACCGGAACGGGATTTTAAGTCCCGCGCGTCTACCTATTCCGCCACACTCGCACATGTGTATATAAAGACTTCAAAAGAAGTGGTGGCTCGAGACAGAATCGAACTGTCGACACAAGGATTTTCAATCCTTTGCTCTACCGACTGAGCTATCGAGCCATTATTTCTTTTAAATTTAAAAAGTGGTGGTGAGAGAAGGATTTGAACCTTCGAAGCCGTAGGCGGCGGATTTACAGTCCGCAGGATTTGACCACTCTCCAACCTCACCGTTGAAAAACTTCTACTTAAATTAGTGGATGGGGTACTAGGATTCGAACCTAGGAATAACGGCACCAAAAGCCGTTGCCTTACCGCTTGGCGATACCCCAATAATTTAAGTGGACGGAATTATAATATTTTAATAATTAAAGTTAGCTAAATTTTAAAATATTTTATATATTTATCTACTAAGAATCTTATTTATGCTATTATTTTTATGAATAAAAAATTATTTTAATCTTAAAAAGGTAAATATATGTTTATGGAACATTTGGCCTTGACATATAAATGTCATAGCTCAATAGGTAATAGTTTAGATTTAAATATTATGATTAAAGAAGTCCTAACATCTTTTGTAGAAGAAACAAATGCATTAAAAGGATTTTTTTATTTAATTGATGAGAATAATAAAATATATAGATATTTAGCTTATGATGATAATTTTGCTTATGATGAAGAAATATTTCAAGAACAAATAAAAAATTCGTTTGGTGTTAGAACTTTTGATTATTGTGAAGATAAAATAGTTTTACTTTTACCTTTACAAAAAGGTGTTTTTTTTATAATCTTTGAAAAGAATGATACAAAACTAGAGTTTATTATCTCAATGTTCCAAGATTTAATTGTAAAACTAAATATAAGTATTGATGCTTGTTTGAATGTTCAAAAAATGAAAAGTAAAAATAAAATGTTAAATCATTTGACAAATGAATTAAAAGAACAACAAAAACAACTAATAGAATCTGACAAATATAAAAGTAATTTTTTAGCAAATATGTCCCATGAATTAAAAACTCCATTAAATTCTATCATTGTAATATCTTCAATAATGGCAAAAAATAGAAATCAAAAATTGGATGATGAACAAATAAAAAATATGAAAATTATTAAT
Organism: Aliarcobacter sp.; assembly: GCA_028703945.1. Lineage (GTDB taxonomy): Bacteria > Campylobacterota > Campylobacteria > Campylobacterales > Arcobacteraceae > Aliarcobacter. The sequence continues at coordinate 20,329 of JAQVLW010000021.1, forward strand.
AATTGTGGAAATGATTTGTTAATTCTTATTAATGATATATTAGATATTTCAAAAATAGAAGCAGGAGAATTATCTATTAGTTTATCTAAAATAAATCTATATGAATTAATTGAAAATTTAGTTTTGGATATGCAACCTTTGGCTAATGAAAAAGGATTAATCTTAAATTATAATTCAAATATCCATGAATTATTTTTATTATCAGATTCAAACAGAATTAAACAAATTATAAGAAATTTGATGAGTAATGCAATAAAATTTACAGATAATGGAATTATAAAAATTATTTTAGAAGAAAATGCAAATGATATTACTCTAAAAGTTATTGATGAAGGTATTGGAATATCAAAAGAAAAATTAGGTTATATTTTTGAAAGATTTAAACAAGCTGATGGAAGTACTACTCGAAAATATGGCGGAACAGGACTTGGTTTAGCAATTTCTAAAGAGTTGGCTTCTTTATTAGGCGGAGAAATAAAAGCTTTTAGTACTTTAGGACAAGGGAGTACCTTTGAATTGATTTTGCCTAAAAAAACAAATATAAAAAATATATCTGATGATAAAGTTTCTATTTCATCTAATGATAAAGATATTATTATTGAAGATATTATTTTATTTGATATGGAAAATTTTTCTATAGAAAAAAATGATGTTATAAAAAAAGATGAAAAAATATTAGTAATAAATAGTGATTATCTAGCTTTTTTTCCAATTGCTGTTCTTTTACGAAAACAAAATTTTATTCTAACTTATTGTAAATCATTTGAGGAAGCTTATGATATATTAAAAGATAAATATGATTTAGTAATTATTGATGAAGATAATTCTGATTTAGATATATTTGATTTTTTAGATTATTGCAAAGAAATAGAGTTGAAAAAAATAGTAATTTCTTCTGAGAATATTGAAGAAAAAGATTATATAAAAAAACAATTTATAAAAAATGAATTAATGAATAAAATTTTAATTTATTTAGGGAGATAAAGTGAATAAATTTAATATCTTATTAGTAGATGATGTATCTGAAAATATATACTCTTTAAAAATGATGATTGAAGATAGTTTTGATGTTAATATTTTTTCAGCATTAAGTGCTCAAGAAGGTATGGAAATACTCATGAATGAAAATATTGATTTGATTTTAACTGATGTTCAAATGCCTGAAATTGATGGATTTGAGTTTGTTGAGTATTTGAAAAATATCGAAAAAACAAAAGATATTCCAGTTATTTTTATAACAGGAATTTATGATAAAGATGAGTATAAAACCAAAGGTTATAATTTGGGAGCTATTGAATATATCACAAAACCTATACATGATATTTTGTTAAATTCTAAATTAAAAGTTTATATTGATATTTTTGAAAAAAGAAAACTAGATGTTGAGTTAATTGCTTCAAAAGATAAAGTATTAATTCATCAATCAAAAATGGCAACAATGGGTGAAATGATAGGTGTAATTGCGCATCAATTAAAACAGCCTTTAAATATTTTATCTTTGTATTGTAATGATGTGAAAGACTCTTTTTTTTCGAATGAAATAAACAATAAATTTATTGATGATTTTTCAAAAAATACAAAAGAACAAATAAATTTTTTAAGTGAAACTATAGATGATTTTAGGGATTTTTTTAACCCAAATAAACAAAAAGTTGTATTTGAGATAAAAAGTGCAATTGAAAAATCCCTCAAATTTATGGGAAATCAATTTGAAATAAATAGAGTTAAGGTAAATATAGAATATAAAGATGAAAAAGTTTATGGAATAGAAATAGAACTAGAACAAGTTATATTAAATATTTTAAATAATTCTATGGATGCTTTTAAAGAAAGAAAAATAGAAAATAAAGAGATAAATATAAAAGTTCTATCAAAACAATCTTATACAATTTTAATTATGGAAGATAATGCAGGTGGAGTAAAAGAAGAGAGTTTAGAAAAGATTTTTGATCCATATTATACAACTAAATCAACAGGGACTGGAACTGGACTTTATATGGTAAAACTTGTGGTAAAAAATAGTTTACAAGGGGATTTGAAAATAAATAATAGTGAAAAAGGCTTGAGATATATTATTGCTTTACCACAAAAAGAAGAGAGTTAAATCTCTTCTTTTGTTTTGTCTTTTTTTAAACCTATTTTTGAAACTAAAACATAAAATAATGGAATAAATATAATTGCAATAAATGTAGCAGCTAACATTCCTCCAATAACTCCTGTTCCAATAGCATGTCTACTTGCAGCTCCTGCTCCATTACTAATAGCTAATGGAACGGTTCCTAGTGTAAATGCCAATGAAGTCATAATAATTGGTCTTAATCTTATTTTAGCAGCTTCAAAAGCGGCATCCATTAATCCAAATCCTTCTTTTTGTTTTTGTAGAGCAAATTCTACGATTAAGATGGCATTTTTAGCAGCAAGTCCAGCTAAAACTAAAAGCCCAATTTGGAAATAAATATCATTTTCTAAACCTCTCAATAGTGTTGCTAAGATTGCTCCAAACATTGCAAATGGAACAGCTAGAACAACTGAAATTGGTAGTAACCATTTCCCATATAATGCAGCTAAAATTAAGAATAGTAAAACTAAACCAAAAATAAAAGCAGTACTTGAACTACTAGAAATTTGCTTTTCTTGATAAGCAGTTCCAACCCAACTAATAGTATAACCAGCTGGTAAAATTTCATTTGAAACTTCTTCAATAGCTTTTAATGCATCACCTGAACTATATCCAAGAGAAGGTTGTCCTGATACTTTTGCTGCTTGAAAAAGATTAAATCTTTCTATTAAGTCAGCACCAACAACTTTTTTGATATTTACAAATGAACTAATTGGTAAAAGTTCATCATTGTTACCTTTAACAAAAACAAATTTTAAGTCATCAGCACTTTTTCTATATTCACTTTCTGCTTGTAGGTTTACTTTATAAGTTCTTCCATATAAAGAAAAGTCATTTACATAAAAACTTCCAAAAGTTGCATTTAAAGTGTTATAAATATCATTAACAGCTACACCTTTTGCTTTAGCTTTTGGAACATTTACATCAATTTTATATTGAGGAATATTTGCTGCAAGTGAGCTTCTTACTCCCATTAGTTCGGGTCTATCTTTTGCTTTTGCAATGATTTGATTTACAATTTTTTCTAATCCCTGAATGTTCCCACCAGTTCTATCTTGAATATACATCTCAAATCCACCAGCAACACTCATTCCCATAATAGGAGGAGGTAAAACTCCAAATGAGAATCCATCTGACGTTGCTAAAACTTGACCACTTAATCTTTTTAAAATTGCATCTGCATGTTGGTCAGCATTTGGTCTGTCATCCCAATGTTTAAGTTTTATAATTGTTGCAGCTGCGTGAGTTCTTTGTGAAGATGATGTTAAATCGTATCCAGCAAGTGTAATAATATCTTTTATATTTGAATCTTTTGAAATAATACTATTTAATTCAGTAGTAAACTCATCTGTTCTTGAAATTGAAGCACCACCTGGATTGTAAGAAAATATAAAAATAGTTCCTTGGTCTTCATTTGGAATAAGTCCAGTTTTCATAGATTTAAACATATCATAAGATATAAAAATCAATCCACCAAAAAGTAAAATTGAAATAAGAGAAAATCTAATAGTTTTTTTAACTAAATAGGTGTAACTATTTGTTGCTTTTTCAAAAAAGTTATTAAACCATACAAAAAAGAAAAATGTTGGTTTTTTATGATCATCTTTTAATAATGATGCACAAAGTGATGGAGTTAATGTTAATGCAACAAATCCTGAAATAACAATTGAAATAACAATTGTTATGGCAAATTGTCTATACATTTCCCCTGTTAATCCACCCATAAATGCAACTGGAATAAATACAGATGAAAGTACTAAAACAATTGCAACAATTGCTCCTGAAACCTCTTTCATTGCTTTGAATGATGCTTCTCTTGGAGACATTCCTTCACTCATGTGTCTTTCGACATTTTCAATAACAATAATAGCATCATCAACAACAATACCAATTGCTAGAACTAAACCAAATAAAGTTAATAAGTTAATACTAAATCCTAAAGCATACATTCCTGCAAATGCACCAATAATTGATACAGGAACAGCTAAAATAGGAATTAGCGTTGCTCTCCAGTTTTGTAAGAATAAGAAAATAATTAAAATAACTAATAAAATTGCTTCAACAAATGTTTTTGCAACTTCTTTTATTGAAATTTCTACGAATTGAGTACTATCATATGGGACACTATATTCTACACCATCTGGAAAGTTAATTTTAGCTGCTTCTAAAGATTTTTTAACAGCTTTAGCCGTTTCTAAAGCATTTGAACCACTTTGTAAAAAAATTCCTATTGGAATAGCTGGTGAATTATTTAATTTTGTTACCATATCATAACTTGAACTTCCAAGTTCTATATTTGCAACATCTTTTAACATCAATGAACTACCATCTTCATTTGCTCTAATTACAATATCGCCAAATTGTTCAGGACTACTCAACCTTTCAGGGGTTTGAATAGTATAAGTAAACATTTGTTTTTCTTTTATTGGTTCAGCTGCAATTTTACCAGCTGAATATTGATAATTTTGCTCTTTAATAACATTGATTACATCGGTTGTTGTTAGTTTATATTTAGATAATTTTAAAGGGTCAATCCAAACTTTAATAGCATAATCTTGTGCTCCAAAAATCATTGCATCACCAACACCATTTACTCTTTTTAAATCATCAACTATATTCATTAAAGCATAGTTTGAAAGATAAGTTGTATCATAAGTTTTTTTTGGAGAATGAAGCATAATGAATTGTAAAATACTAGGGCTTCTTTCTCTTACATTTACACCTTGTCTTTGTACTTGTTCAGGAAGTTTTGATAAGGCTGCTTGAACTCTATTATTTACATCGATTTTTGCAGAATCTGCATCTGTTCCAACTTCAAAAAATACATTTATACTAACTCGACCACTATCTTCAGCAACAGAGTTCATATAAAGCATATTTTTTGCACCATTAATTTGCTCTTCAATAGGAGCAGCAACTGTTTTAGCTAATGTATCAGCACTAGCTCCTGGATAAGTTGTACTTACAATTATTTGAGGAGGAATTACCCTTGGATATTGCTCAATTGGTAAATTCATCATAGCAGCAAGTCCTGCTAAAACAATGATAATAGATACAACAGCCGCAAATACTGGGTTTTTTATAAAAAATGAAGAAAACATACTATTTCTCTTTATTTAAAATTTGTATTTTAGTATCAGGTCTTAGTTTTGCCATATTACTGATAACAATTTGGTCATTTTCATTTAAACCGCTTTCTATTGTGATTCCTTCTTTAACTAAAATACCAGTTGTTACAGGTCTTAATTTTGCGATTGAATCAGCAACTACATAAACAAAACTACCTTGTGAAGTTTTTAAAATGGCATTTTCAGGAATAATATAAACTTTTCCTAAATCAAGATTTGTTACTTCGATTTTTGCAAATTCTCCAATTAAAATTTCATTATTTTCATTTTTAAATTTAGCTCTTAATAAAAGTGTATCTGTGTTTGAATCTATTTTAGGAGAGATAAAATCAACAGTTCCATTTTCATAAGTTTTATTACTTGTAACTAGATTTACTTTTGCACTTTTTTCTTTTATTTGAGAAAGATATCTTGTTGCATCATCTTTTGAAAGGGCAAATTCTGCATAAACAGGATTTGTATTTGTAATAGTAACAAGTAAAGAGTCTGAATCATTTGACCCAACTAAATTACCAATATCTTTTTTCTTAAGACCTACAACTCCATCAATTGGTGCATAGATTTTTGTATAATCAAATTGAATTTGAGCATTTTGTAAAGCTGCTTTTGCGCTTTCTAATAATGCTGTTGCATTTTCATATTGGTAATTATATTCATCAGCTTGCTGAACACTTATTGATTTTGTTTTTATTAAAGAGCTTGATCTTTCATAATCTTTTTGTGCTTTTTTATAGTTTGCTTGAGCAGTTTTTACAGTTGCTTTTGCAACATTCAAATTTGCTAAATAAGTATCTTGTTCTATTTTATATAATAAAGTTCCTTTTTTAATAAAATCTCCCTCATTAAAATATTTTTCAACTAAAATACCTTTTACCCTTGCCATAACATTTACTTCTTCAAAAGTTTTTATTAATGATGGATAAGTTTTTATTGTTGTTGCTGTTTTATTTGCTATTTTAAAAGTTTCCACCGGTAATGGTGGAAGTTGCGGTTTATCTTCTGCATTTAATGTATTTAATCCTAAAAAAATAAATGCAATTGCTACTATTGATTTCTTCATTTTATATATTCCTCTAATTTTTTACCACTATAGTAAATTATTTTTGCTTTTTTGATTTCTAAATCATTTTGTGATGTTTTTAATTGGCTAAGTGCAGTATATTTTTCACTTAAACTTGTTAAAAAAGAGACATTATCAATCAATCCACTTTCATATTTTGATTTGATTACATCATATGCTGTTGTTGCAGCTTTTAAATTTGCCTCTGAAGATTTTATTTTTGCTTTTGAAATATCATAGGCTTTTAGTGCTAGTTGTAAATCAACATTTGCTTTATTTTTTTCATACTCATATTTTGATTTAGAACTTAAATAATCTTTATATTTTGATTCATATTTATATTTTGTTTCACCAAAAGAAAATATATTCCATTTTAAATTTGCTGATAAAATATTTTGATGATCTATTGCATTACTTTCATAAGTACTATTGTCAAAATTTGAATCATAATATGTATATGTATTATCAAGCGTTATTATTGGTAAATTAGCACTTTTTACACTTCTTGCACTTGCAAGTTTTGATTCTAAGTTAAATTCTGTAGATTTTAAATCAAATCTTAAATCAGTTTGAACATTATTTTCAAGCTCTTTTACATTTGAACCTGCATCAATAGAAACACTTTGTCCTGTAATATATTCTAAATTATGAGTTATAGTTATCATCTCAAGTTCTATTTCTTGTAAAGTTACCTTTGAATTTTCTAATCTTGAAATAATTTTTTGAACTTCATCTTCAGTTGTAGTTCCAGCATCTAAGAATCTTGATAATCTTGTTAATTGAGATTCTAGTTGTTCAATCTCTTTTATTTTTGCATCTTTTTGAGAAATATAAGATAGATAAGTGTAGTAATAATTTATTACATTTAATGAAATATCATTTTTTAAAGCTTCAACAGATTGTTCATTACCTTTTATAGATGATTCATAACTATCATAAGTATCAGATTTTTTACCTCCATCATAAAGTTCATAACTCAAACTTCCATAAACTTTTGATGAGTTTTTAGGAACACCTGCTGTTTCTTTGTCTGTTGTAGAATGACCTGCTCCAACATCTAAGCTTGGCATATAACCACTTTTTACACTTTCATATTCGTCTTTTATTGAATCTAAACTCTTTTGTGATGAATCAACTAATTTATTCTGAATAGATAAATTAACTAACTCTTCCAAATTTTGAGCGGATAAAAAAAGAGGAACTAAAAAAATAAAATATAATTTTTTCAAAATAACTCCTTATAATTTTTTTTGATTGTAGATTTTAGAATAAAAGAACTTAAATTTATCTTTCTAGAAAGATAAATTTATATTAATAATAATTTCGCTAAAATTCTAGTATGAAAAGAAAACACATAGATAAATTTTATAATACGACAATTAAGTCAAAAGAGTTTGAAGTTTTTGCTCTATCATTACCAATAACACTTATTCACAAAAATATGTTTAATGATACAGAACATTTTTTGAAAACAAATTATGATTTACTTCATTCTCATATAGATGTTTTAGCATCTTTGTATTTTGATGGAAACTCTTTATCACCAACTGATTTGTATGATGCAATTGTATTTTCTTCAGGTGGAATGACGAAAGTTTTAAAAAAACTAGAAGAGAGAAATTTGATAAAAAGAGAAGCTTCTTCAAACGATAAAAGAAGTATGCTAATAAGTTTGACTCAAGAGGGTAAAGATTTAATTGAAAATTGTATGATTGAAGTTGCAAAACAAAAAGAAAAAAAATTTAGTATTTTAACTCAAAAAGAAAAAGAAGATTTAAAAAATATTCTTTCAAAAATCACTTATTCTTTTATTTAGTTAAACTCTATTTTTGCAGTAGAAATATTTTTAAATATTTTTAGTTTATTTCTCAAAGGCATCCATTTTATTAAGATGGTTGCTAATGCTTCCCAAAGTGAAACCCAACCAGCAACCATTGAACCTTCTGAAATAAGTCTAATAAAAAACTCTTCATTTTCAGTTAAATTAAAAGAGATAGCGACAAAAACAAAACCAATAATAAGAAAAATAAAAGAGTTTTTTATCTGAACAGTCATCTTTTTTTGTTCCCAATATTGCAAATATTCAAAATAATCTTTTATACTATTTCTCACTTTTTGATTTGATTCTTCATTTGATATTTCATCAAAATAAAACTTGATAATAAATGGATGAACACCAATCTCTTCGACACTTTCTATAAGATATTTTTCTAAAGACTCTTTTAAATCTTTTTTTATAAAAGTAGATTTTTTATCATAATCCTCAAATAAATCTTCAACTTTTACTGCTGAAATATTTAATACAAGTTCATCGTTTTGGTTTTTGTCATATCTGTTTGTTATGCTGTTTCTCATTGGTGATTCTTTTTTAGTTTTATTAATTCTATAATTAATATTATATCCTTTTTCGTCAAAAGCAATAAAATTTAGACAATGGGTAACCTCTGTACTCAAACTATTGATATGATTAAAGAAATAATTAGTTGGGACTTTGAGCGATGAATGAAATAACAACAATAGATAAACAAAACCTACAAGATAAAATTTACACTATTCGTGGACTTCAAGTGATGCTTGATAGAGATTTAGCAGACCTTTACAATGTAGAAACCAAAAATTTGAGGTTCAATTTGGCACCTTAGAAAATGGTCGTGGAAAGCATAGAAAGTATTTACCTTATGTATTTACAGAACAAGGTGTATCGATGCTTTCAGCTGTTTTATGAACGATTTGAAAGAATTGAACAAAGATTAACTTTGCACGACAAAAACTTTGACAAACTTTTTGAAGCACTAGAAAATAAAACCAAAAAATCTAGTGAAGGGATATTTTTCGATGGTCAAATATATGATGTGTATGTGTTTATAAATGATTTGCTTAAGAGTGCAAAAATATAACTCTCAATATAAAAATTTAGAACTAAAAGAGTTCAAAAAAGCTCATGATAGATTTCTTATTATTGATAAAAAAGAGATTTATTATATTGGAGCTAGTTTGAAAGATTTGGGTAAAAAATGGTTTGCATTTTCAAAGTTTGAGATGGAAGCTTTGGAAGTTTTAGATAGGCTAAAATGAGTGCTGAAAAACAAAGAATAAAGAGATAATGAAATTTTTAGTAAAAGAGAGAGGAATTAAAAAGATTAGATTTGTGTGATTTTATATTGCAATTTGATATGTTTTTTAAGATAAATAAATTTTTATGTTATTGTTTGTGAAATTAATTTATAGGGTAATTTTATGGAAAATATTTCAAATATACTACTTTACAATGATGGAGAATTGGAATTAAAAGTTTCTTTTAATGAAGAGACTATTTGGCTTTCTCAAAAACAACTTGCAGAACTCTTTGATGTAACAAAGCAAAATGTAAGTTTACATATCAATAATATTTTAAAAGAGAAAGAACTTGACAAAAATTTAACTGTCAAGTTTTTCTTGATAGTTCAAAAAGAGGGAAATAGAGAAGTTAAAAGAGAAGTTGAACATTATAATCTTGATATGATAATTTCTATTGGTTATAGAGTTAATTCTATAATCGCAACAAAATTCAGACAATGGGCAACTTCTGTACTTAAAAATTATATTCAAAATGGATATGCTATCAATACCCATAAAATAACAGAACAAAGATTATCTCTTCTTGAAAATGATATGCAGATTATCAAATCCCATATCAAAAATAATACAATAGAAATCAAACATGGAATATTTTTCAATGGTCAAATATTTGATGCTTATGTGCTTTTATCAGATTTAATAAAAAGTGCAAAAGTTTCAATTACTTTGATTGATAATTATATAGATGAATCTATATTAAACTTATTTTCAAAAAATCAAAATGTAAAATTTACTATTTATACTCAAAATATATCCAAAGAACTACAACTTGATATTCAAAAATACAATAAACAATATACTAATCTTGAAGTAAAAATCACTAAAAATTTTCATGATAGATTTTTGATTTGTGATGAAACTGTATATCATTTTGGAGCTAGTTTCAAGGACTTGGGAAATAAAGTATTTGCAGTTAATAGGATGAATATATCTGTAAATGATTTGCTAAAAGGTATATGAAATATTCAAGATGAAGCAAAAAAGGGGATTAAAAAGATTGGGTTTGTGTGATTTTTATCTTAATCTTTCAATCAATGCTATATTTAATATAATTTTTGAGGATTGATGTTGCCCATTTTCTAAACTTTATTGCTTTTGATGAATTTGTTCTATAACCAACGGCAAGTATTATATCTAAGCTATAAATTTTTACTGGTTTATCAGAATTTGCAAAGTGCATTTTTTGCACATTGCTATTTTCTTCTACCTCATTATCTTGTAAAATTTTATTGATATGTTTTGTTACACTAGTTCTGCCTACATCAAAAAGTAATGAAATTTCATCTTGTCTAAGCCAAATCGTTTCTTCATTAAGAGAAACTTTTAACTCCAGTTCGCCATCATTGTAAAGTACAATATTTGAAATATTTTCCATAGCATTACCTTTAATAAATTGTTTTAATAACAATAATATAAATTATTATTTTAATTTAAAAGTATGTCTGATTGCAATATTTTTTAGAGTCTTTTTATCTTGTAAATCTTATTTTTTAGTTTTAAACTTCTGCAAAAGCTTTTAATTCTGTACGCATAAGTTTAATTAATTCTTGATACTCATCATAAAATTTTGAATAGATTTCTTTTTCATCTTCTTTATATTTTAATGTAGGGTCTATTGATTTTGAATATAGTATATTTGTATTAGGATAAGCTTTTTTATAAATATTAGCCCAATCTTGAAAAAAATTTGCTACATTTAAATATTTTTCACTAACTTTTTCAGAAGCTATTATTTGTACTTCTGCAGTAAGTTTGCTAAATTGTGTATTTAAATCATGTGAACTATCATTTTCTGTTGTTTTAATGGCTTCTTCAATCATCTCATGAATTTTAATATATAAAGATTTTAATTCATCATAAGCTTTTTCTTCTTTAGAAAATTTTCTAATTTCTTTATCAACTCTTAGTTTATTTTCTGTTTTTATATTTTCAATTTTTTTAGTTATTTCTTCAATATCTTCTTTTGTTGCTAAATTTTTAGCTTTTTCAGATAGATATGATGGTAAAAATTTTACTAAAATTAAACTAGTAAAAACTGAAATTAAATATGTTATCCACTCCATAATTATTTTTCCTTAATATTTTATTAGTTTGAAGATGTGAAAAAATTTTGTAAAACATTAGTTACATTATTAATATCTATAGTAACTTGTTCAATACATTTTCCTGTTTTATATACCGTTTGAACTTTACTCCATATTTTTGATAATTTACTTCTTACCTCTTCATTTGATTTAGTTTTAAATAAATCAGGATTTTTTATTATCTCTCCATATGCAGATTGTAAAACTTCATCAAAAACATTTGCACCTTTTATATTGTATGAATATAAAGCAGTTTTAATTTTTGATATATGTTTTTTTATAATATTATTCAAATCAGTAGGTAATGAATTGTTTTCAATAAAATCTTCTAACTCATCCAATAATTTTTTTAATTCTTCAATTTCTTCATCATTAATTGATATTTCATCATTAGGTAATATTTCAGAACAAAAATCTAGTATTTTAAACTGTACATCTGTAATTTGTTGTTTTCTTGGTTGCCAATCTCCATTTATTCCTGTAGGTACAATTAAGTTATTTTGTAATTGAGTTATTTCATTTTTATATAAATTCTCTGAAAAATCAGTTTCCTTCATTTTTACTTTAAATAATTCAAATTCATCATTTAAATTATTTAAACAATCAATAACAGCCATTTCTGTAAAGTGTTTATTTGATTCATTAATATCAAAAATATTTTTCCATACATCAGCAATGATTTTATTATCATTTTTATATGCTTTTTGAATAATTTTATTTAATCTAATTGCAGAATTTGTTTTATTCTCCATAAATATCCTTATAATTTTTTAAAAATTATAGCACTAAAAAAAATAAAGGGAAAATAATATGTCAAATTACAATATTTTAGATAAATATTTACTTTTTAGTTTTAAACTCTTCTTCTAAAGTTTTGAGTTCATCAGCATTTTGTTGGGCTTTTTTTACTGCTTCTTCAAAGGCGAAGCCTTTCATTATTATTTCGTATAAATAAGGCTTACTCTTTCGCCAGTTCCTAATTGTAACAGTAGTTATCCCTAATAGTCTTGCCATATCTTGTTGTGTTGGTTTCATATAAGAATTTTAATGATTAAACTCTTTTAATAAAATTCGTAAATATATTTCTATTATATTAATAAAATAATAAATATATTACTGATATACTTCTTGCTATTTGTAAGTTTTGAAAGATAGTATATTAATGAAAGGAGATAATGAAATGGCAAAGATAAAAGTTTTAGCAGGTGATTTTATAAAAACAGATGGTGAATATTCATGGGGTTCTTTAATCTTGAAGACTGAAGAGCATTCTTGGTTTGGTGAAACAATTCCATTAAGTCAATTAGATACAGTTGATATAGCAACTGAAGAAAATGTTAAAAAAATTGGAGGAACTGTTGGTTGGGGTGCAGCGGGAGCTATTATTTTAGGACCCGTAGGATTATTAGCTGGTTTATTACTTGGAGGAAAGAAAAAAGAAGTAACTTTTGTAGCAAAATTTAAAGATGGGCGTAAATTAATGGCACAAACTGATAGTAAAACATTTATTAAGATTCAAGCTGCTGTTTTTTGATAATGAACTATATAATTTTTTGAATTAATTATTTATGGAAATGAAAATATAAAAATTCATCTTAATGTATCTGATTATGATTCACTTTTGGATTATTAATAGTGGATAGCAAAGTTTTAAAATTTATAAAATTTTTAGAGTTTAAACATGATTTTGCAACAATTACATATTTTAGAGAAGATGGTTTGATAGCTAGTTATTATCCTGATTTCATGATCGAAACGCAAACTAATATTTATTTAGTTGAGACAAAATCAGATAAAGATCTAAAAGATATAAATTTAAAACAAAAATCAACTTTAGATTTTGTAAAAAGAATAAATAATTTAAGTTCTGAAAATTCTTAGATATAATTTTTCATTAATTAGAGGTAAATATGGATAATAAAGAAATATTTGAAAATATAAAATCGTTAAAAGAAATTTTACAAAATGATGGATTTATAATAGATGGAGTTTTTGGCTCTTACGCTAGAAATGAAAACTTAAAAGATATCGATGTTGATATTTTATATCATCTGGATAAAATTTTTTATGATAAATATAGTAGTTTTATAGGATTTAAAAAATTAGATGAAATAAAGCAATTTATAAGTAAAAAGCTAGATAAAAAAATAGACTTAGCACCATTTTCAAATCTTTTACAAACTGCAAAAAATCATATTTTAAAAGATGTAATCTATGTCTGAAAAATCTTTATTAAATGATTATAAAGGTGTAGATTTAGGATTTATAGAAAATATTACGAGAGTTTATCTTCCTAAATTAAAAGAAAAAATATTAAAAATCAAAATAGATTTTGGAAATAGAGTCTAAAACTCCATTTCCAAAGCAATAGGACAGTGGTCACTTCCGTAAATATCTGCCAAAATATAAGCATCTTTAACATAATCTTTTAAATCATCACTCACATAAAAGTAGTCGATTCTCCAGCCAACGTTATTTTCTCTTGCATTTGCTCTGTAACTCCACCAACTATAAAGTTCAGTTTTATCGCCAACGATATGTCTTAAAGTATCAACATATCCGTGATTTAAAAACTTTGTTATCCAATCTCGCTCCATTGGCAAAAATCCAGATGTTTGTTCATTTGCTTTTGGTCTTGCTAGGTCGATTTCTTTGTGAGCTGTGTTTACATCTCCACAAACTATGATTGATTTCCCTTGTTTTTTTAAGTTTTCACAATGCTCTAAAAATCTATCATAAAACTCCATTTTATAAACCAGTCTTTCTTCTTTGCTTTGTCCATTTGGAAAATAGACATTAAAAAATGCTATATCTTTATCTCCAAGAGTAAAATGAACTTCGTTTATTCTTCCTTCATCCAAAATATCCACAGTAGGGCAGTTACATTCAAATGTAGTTTCAATATCAGTAAATAAGGCAGTTCCACTTCTTCCTTTTATAGCTGAGGCACTTGCAGTCATTGTTTTGAACTGTTTATTAAAGATTGTTTTTGGGATTTGTTCTTTCATAGATTTTGTTTCTTGAAGTCCTAAAAGATGAATATCATGTTCATCTATCCATTTTAAAGCCTCTTTTTTATCAACGGCTCTTACACCATTTACATTCCATGAGATAAATTTATATCTTGCCATTATTTTTTATCTTCCTTTTTTTCTTCTTTTTTCTTTTCATCTTCAATTAATATTTTAGGAGCAATTGGAGCAATTGGTTTTTTTATATCAATATTTTTAAAACTAGTTGGTGCAAGTGAATCAGTTTTTCCACCATGCATATCGATTTTCCCTGAGGTTTGTTCTGTATAAGTAGAATCTGCAAATAAAATATTTGTCAAAAATATAGTAACTAATAGTAATATTATTTTTTTTCTCATAATTTTTAAGTCCCTTTTTTTAGGTGTTTTGTATTTAATTTTATCATACAAAGTGTAACATATCTTTTTTCAATTTCAATGTCAAGTATTTTAATTTTAGAATTAATTTATTCATTTTGTATACAAAAAATTTAAATATAGGAAAGATATATGAAAGATTAGTAATGATAAAATAATTTTTAATGAAATTTAGTAAAAAGGAAGTGACTATGTTGAATAATTTAAAAATGGCTACAAAACTTAGCTTGGGATTTGGAATAATACTTGTTCTTATGTCTATATTAGGGCTTATCTCATTAAATAGGATGAGTGTTGTAAATGATCAATCAACAATAATTGCAGAAAATTGGATGCCAAGTATAAAAGTGGTTGAAGAGATTAATACAAATACATCTGATTTACGTATATTTGAATATAAACATGTTTTATCAACTGAAGATGTAGATATGAAAAAAGCTGAAGCAGATATAAATTCAATTTTATCAACGATGAATAAAAATAGAGCAGATTATGAAAAACTTATCTCAACTTCTGAAGAACAAGCTATATATAGTGAATTCTCAAAAAAATTTGATAAATATATGAATTTACATAAACAGTTAATAAGTGTATCAAGTCAAAATAAAACGGAAGAGGCAAAAAAATTTTTATATGATGGAGAAGTTTTATTTGATGATTTCTCAGCAGAATTATTAAAATTGGTAAAAATAAATGTTGATGGTGGAAATAAAGCAAGTGCAACTGGAGATGAGATATACTCTAATGCTAAAAGCCTTATTATTTTTATAATTATAATTAGTATTATTTTAGGTATGGGCGCAGCATTTTTAATTACAAGATCTATAACTTCATCTTTAAGTACTTTCCAAGATGGATTATTTAGTTTCTTTGCATATCTAAATAGAGAATCAGCTAATGTTCAATTGATTAAATTAGATTCTCAAGATGAATTTGGAAATATGGCTAAAGTTGTAAATGCTAATATTCAAAAAACTCAAAAAGGTATTGAAGAGGATAGAAGATTAATTGATGAGACAATAAATGTATTAAGTGAATTTGAACAAGGCGATTTATGTCAAAGATTAAATATAAGTGTTTCAAATCCAGCATTAATGGAATTAAAAAGTGTATTAAATCAAATGGCAAATAATCTTGAAGCAAATATTGATAATGTATTAAATATTCTTGAACAATATAGTAACTATAATTACTTAAATAAAATTCCAACAAAAGATATTAAAGAACATCTTTTAAAACTTGCAACAGGAGTAAATACTCTTGGAGATTCGATAACACAAATGCTCGTAGAAAATAAAGCAAATGGACTTACGTTAGAGGAAAGTTCAAATATACTTTTATCAAATGTTGATAAATTAAATGTTAGCTCAAATGAAGCAGCAGCAAGTCTTGAAGAAACAGCAGCAGCACTTGAAGAAATAACTTCAAATATTAGAAATACAACAAATAACATAGCTAAAATGTCAATTCTTTCAAGTAGTGTTACAAAATCTTCAACTAATGGTGAACAACTTGCTAATAAAACAACTATTGCTATGGATGAAATAAATAATCAAGTAAATTTAATTAATGAAGCAATAAGTGTAATTGACCAAATAGCATTTCAAACAAATATTCTTTCTTTAAATGCAGCCGTTGAAGCAGCAACCGCAGGAGAAGCTGGAAAAGGATTTGCAGTTGTTGCTCAAGAAGTTAGAAATTTAGCGGCAAGAAGTGCCGAAGCAGCAAAAGAAATTAAAAATATAGTTGAAAATGCAAAAAACAAAGCAGATGAGGGTAAAGAGATAGCTTCACATATGATTAGTGGATATAAAGAGTTAAATGAAAATATCCAACAAACAACTAATTTAATATCAGATATTGAGATGTCAAGTAAAGAGCAATTAACTGGAATAGAGCAAATTAATGATGCAGTAAACCAATTAGACCAACAAACTCAACAAAATGCACAAATAGCTTCTCAGACTCACGATATAGCAGTTCTTACTGATGAAATAGCAAAACTTGTTGTACATGATGCAGATACTAAAGAATTTCTTGGTAAAAAAGAAGTTAAAGCAAAAAGCTTAAATACTAAGAACGATCATTCAAATAATCATATTACACCAAAAAATGATTTTATAAAAACAACTACTACGAAAGTAGCACCTAAAACGATAACA
>JAQVLW010000063.1 GCA_028703945.1 Aliarcobacter sp.
ATAAGACCTTTATTTTCAACAATTTTTTTATTTTTTTGCATAATTTAACCTATCTTTGTTGTAAAAACTTCATCTTTAGGTCCATCCACAATTACTTGACCATTTTCAACAATTATTATTCTATCGACTAATTGCAATAAAGAAGTTTTATGTGTTACGACAATTAAAGTTTTTTCACTAACAATATTTTGAAGTCTATTTATAAATGATTTTTCAGTTTGCCTATCCATTGAATTTGTTGGCTCATCAAGCATTATTATATTTGGGTCAGAAATTAGTGCACGAGCAAGGGTTACCGATTGTCTCTCACCACCTGATAATCCCTCACCTCTTTCTCCAACCAATAAATCGAATCCAGCTTCATGTTTACCTAAGAAATCATCAAGCCCTGCAATTTTTGAAACCCTTAATAATTCTTCATCTGAAACATATTGCTCCCCAATTGTTAAATTATCTTTTATTGTTCCCATAAATAGAAATGGCTCTTGAGGAACACTTCCGATTGCATGTCTTAAATCTGTTGGATCTATTTGCCTTGTATCTAATCCATCAATTAAAACAGACCCTTTTGTTGGTTCATATAAATTCATTATAAGTTTTAATAATGTTGATTTTCCTGAACCTATTTTTCCAAGAATTGCAACTTTTTCACCTTGTTTAATCACTAAATTTATATCTTTTAATGTTTGATGATTTTGGTCTTTATAAGCAAATTGAACATCTTTTAATTCAATATCACCTTTTAAATTTGGTCTACTAATATATGACTTATTCTCTTTTTCAACTGGCATTCTCATAACCTCATCAAGATTATTTAAAGACAACATTGTTCTATCAAATTTAATAATCATTCCGACCAATTGAGAAATTGGAGCGATTACTCTTCCATTTAAAATCATAGCAGCAATAATGGCCCCCATCGTAATCTTTCCATCTTGTGCTAGATAAACTCCAGCTGCAACAATTGCTATGTTGGAAAATTGTGAAATAAACGCTGTTAAATAAGTAATGGTTTGAGATAAAAAATGCCCTTTATCAGCATAATATACGGTTTTATTAATAGAATTATCCCAATGTGTTTTCATTCTATTTTGAGCTTTTACACTTTTTATTATTTCTAAGCCAGAAACAGTTTCTATAAGTGTAGTTTGTTTTATTTGTTCTTCTTTTACAGATTTTGAAATTATTTCTTTAAGAGGTCTTTGCATATACCATGAAATTAATAGGGAAATAATTACAGTTAGAATAGTTATGTATGCCAATGGACCTGCTATAAAAAATATTACTATAATAAAAATTATTGCAAAAGGTAAATCAACAATAGCTGCCATCGTAGAACCTGTAAAAAACTCTCTTACACTTTCAAAAGATTGTAATCTACTTACAAATTGCCCTGTTGAAGCTGGTTTTGCTTCAAGTTTAATATTTAACAAATGATTAAATATTTTATTGGACATTATCGTATCTGCTCTTTTACCAGCTGTTCCAAGAAAATGAGATCTTAAAATTTTTAATAATAAATCAAAAAACATTACTATTGAAATTCCAATAAATAAAGCCCATAAAGTTTCTATTGCATTATTTGGTAAAACTCTATCATAAACATTCATTGTAAAAAGAGGTGTTGCTAAAATAAATAAATTTATAAATAAAGAAACAACAATTACTTGCTGATAAATTCCTTTATTTCTTAATAAAGTTCCCCAAAACCACTCTTTAGGATTATCTACAACTACTTCTTTTTCTATTCGGTTATTAAAGTTATATTCTGGTTTTATTATTATAACTTCACCTGTGTATTCACTTTGAAGTTTTTCTATACTCATTTGTGTTTCACCTGAAATTAATCCAGGAATAATCACATTTGCAGTTCCTTCTTTTATATTATATGTTAATAAAACACAAGCTCTATTTTTATCTAATAATAAAACAGAAGGAAGTGCTAGTTTTGTAATATCTTTTATTTTCTCTCTATTTACTGTTTTTGTAACTAATCCTATACGAGAAGAAGCTTGATGAAACATTGATATATTCATCGAAGTTTTATGAATTGGTAATCCAAAAGTTAAAGATTCTGCTGATGTTTCTCTATTGTGATATTTAGATAAAAAAAGTAGACAACCCAAAAGGTCATCTACTTTTCGTCTATCTTTAAGGTTTGTTAACGTCTCATTTTCTATTGTAGTAGAATTATTTTCCAATATTAACCTTTTTTCTAAAAAATCTTATCTATTAAAATTATGTCCTATTTGTAAGTGACTAGAAATAATTTATTTTTTAGTTTATTTTGCCATTTTTGAGAAGTTTAATGTACCATAAATAAGCTTATTATTTTTTTTCATCTTTTAATAAGACACTCAATTCTTTAGCTTCTGCATTTTTTGAAGCTTTTTGTTGTTCAGAAACAAGGGAACTTAAAGCTTTATCATTTGAACAACCATCTTCTGATTCCAAAACAGTAGTTGTTAACATTGATAAGGTATTTAAAATATCATAATAGTTTGTATATAAATCATATTCTCGTGCCACTAAACTTTTTTTAGCTTCATATAAAACTGTTTGTGCATCTAAAATATCGACAAAAGTTCTTGTTCCTGATTCAAATTCACTTTTGTACACTTCTACAATATTTTCGTTTGCAATAACATAATCTTTTAAAACAGCAATTCTTTCTTTATTTTTTATAAATCTTTTATGGTTTACTTTGATTGATTCAACAATTTTATTAGTAATTGCGTCTAGTCTTTCTTTTTCTTCTGCTAGAAATAATGATTCTTGTTGTGATACAGCATAATCTCCACCACCGTTATATAAGTTCCAAGCAAGATTTATTCTTCCATAAGCTTGATTTTCTTTTCCTTCTTCATTTAATGCTAAATCATTATCAGTTAGAGCTTTTAATTCTAGACTTAATTTTGGTAAAAATTTTGAATCAGCTTGTGCAATTTTTTCACGTTGAGCTTTAATTACTTCTATTTGTCGTTGAATTTCATAATTTTTTAAAACAGCTAATTCTACTGTTTGTTGTAAATTATCTGGTATTTTTGATAAATCAATTTTTGGTCTACATTCATTTCCTGAGGGCTCAATTCCTACATATCTTTTAAAAGTACTAATTTTTGAACTTTTTAAATCTTCTTCTTCTAAATATTTTTCTTTAACAAAACTTAATTTTGAATCAACCTCATAAGTTTCAAGTACTTCTCCACTAATTGACTCTTTTTCTTTTGCTGTTTGGAGATTTTCTTCATTTGTTGTAATCATATTTTTTGTTAAATCTAACATTTCATTGTATTGAACTAAATCTTTATATGCAATGATTGTTTCATAAACAACATTATCAATATTTTTTTGAGTTCTATACTTATTTGATAAATCATTATGTTTTGCTTCTTGTACTTGGCTTGGAGTTAAATTACCATCATATAACATTTGATTCAATGCTATTCCAAAATTATATCCATCTTCTTGATCTGAACCATCTTGATAATTACCAGAATTTGGATGATTGTATTTTTTATCAGAGTTACTTTTTTCTAGTCTTCCATCCACATCTATTCTTGGATAATAATTTGCTTTTCTTTCATCAATATACTTTCTAAATGCTTCTTGATTATTTTTTTCAGCTATAATTTCTGGGTTAGTAGCTAATACTTTATTCACACTCTCTTTTAAGCTAACTGCTTGTAAATAACCACTTGTTAATATAGAAATACAAGCAACTTTAAATAATTTTTTCATATACATTCTAACTCCAATTAAGATTGATTCTAAATAATCTAAATAACTTTAGATATTATTTTACAAGCTTTTTACTTAAGTATCTATTAAAACAATTTTTGATTAAGTTTTATTATCATAATATACAAAATTATTATTTTATCAAAAGAGTAAATATGCAAAAAAGCCTAAATTTTAATCATATATTAAAAAATTTAAATATTTTATATATTGAAGATGAAGAAAATATTAGAGCAAATATCAAAAAAACTTTACTTTTATTATGTGAAAATGTATTTGATGTTTCAAATATAACAGATGCGAAACTTATTTTTAATAAACAAAGGGTTGATATAATAATTTCAGATATAAATCTTCCAGATACAGACGGAATAAATTTTATAAAAGAGTTAAGAAAAACAGATAAGACTATCCCTGTAATTTTATTAAGTGCTTTTACTGACACAAAATATTTATTGGAAGCCACAAAATTAAAACTTGTAGATTATCTCACTAAACCTGTGGATTTTAAAACTTTAAATAATTCTTTACAATCATGTGTAGAAGAAATTCTAGATAATTCTAGATATTTGATTAATTTTAGAAATAATATTCAATACAATGTACTTCATAAAAAGATGATTGATTTAAGTACAAAAGATGAGATTATGCTTACATCAAAAGAGTTAGATTTAATAAGTTTTTTAATCAAACATAATAATAGAATTGTTTCATCTGATGAGTTAAAATCTAATATCTGGGAAGATTGTTTTGAAGCCACAGATTCTGCATTAAAAAACTTATTAAACAAAATACGAAAGAAAATTGGGAAAGAATCTATTACTAATATTTCAGGAGTAGGATATAGACTTGACTTTTAATATTTTTTGTTATAATGTAATTTATGAAAAACTTATTTATAATTATAATTTTATTTTCTACATTTTTATTTGCAAAAGAAACAAATTTCAAAATCTCTTATGCCCCAAATTACGCTCCATTTTCATATAAACAAGATGACAAACCAGCTGGATTACTTATTGATATTTGGAAATTATGGGCAAAATATAACAATTATACAATTGAATTTGTAGATGGGATTCTTTGGGATGATGCTATAAATCTTGTTAAAAACAAAGAAGTTGACTTTTTTTTAGGTACTAAAAAATATTCTGATTGGATGATTACTTCAAATACTTTTTATGAACTAAGAAGTACGTTTTTTATCTTATCAAAAAATGATTCTAATATAATTACAAAACCTCAGATTACAATTGGACTTATTGGCGGGAATTACCAAAGTTTAATTTTACAAAACTATCCAAATGCAACAATAAAGGTATATAAAGATTATGATAAATTAATTGAAGATTTACAAAATCAAGAACTAGACTTAATTTATGAAGATAAACTTGCAGTTGAATTTTATACCCTAAGAAATAATTTATTTCATTTAATAAAACCATTAGATAATTTAATTCTAAAGAATAGTGTTCAAGCAATAACTTATAATCAAGAAAAAGCTAATTTATTTGATATTGGTTTTTTAAAAATCCCTACAAATGAACTTTTAGAACTTGAAGAAAAATGGATTATAAATGAAAAAGAGAAATATTATGCAAATTTTAAACAACAAGTAAATTTAACGCAAGAAGAGAAAGATTTTTTAACAAAAAATTTGATAAAAGTATCCGTTTCTAATTCATGGGAACCTTTTACTTTTAAATCAAAAAATGATAAAGCTATTGGTATTTCTGCTGAATATTGGGAATTAATAGCTAAAAAAGTAGGACTACAATATAAAAATGTATTTTCTGAAACATTTAAAGAACAAGTAAATAATATTAAAACCAAAGAAAATGATTTGATTTATAGTATTGGTGAAACTGCAAATAGAAAAGAGTATTCTATATTTACGAAAGAGTATGCAAAATTTCCAATTTCTATAGTTACAAAAAAAGATGAAAACTTCATAGAAAATATTTCTATATTAAAAAATAAGAAAATAGCTGTTGGTGATAATTTTACAGCTCATAATATTATAAAAAACAACTATCCTAATATGGAACTTATTTTAGTTAATAGTGTAAAAGAAGGTTTAGAATTAGTATCAAAAAATGAAGTTTATGCTTTCGTTGATATTCAACCCGTACTTTTTTATAATATTGCTAAATATGGTTTTGATGATTTAAAAGTATCTGGAAATACAGGTTTAAACTTTAATATGAAATTTATGATAAGAGATGATTATTTAATATTAGAATCAATATTAAATAAAGCTATCTCTTCAATTTCTATTAATGAACTAAATGAAATAATCACAAAATGGAATAATGTACAGTTCCAAACTAGCTTTAATTATGATTTATTTATACAAATATTTGCTGTTATTTTTATAATAATATTAGCATTTATAAATAGAACTCTAACCCTTAAAAATCTTAATAAATCCCTAAGCAATAAAGTAGAAGAAAAAACTAAAACACTAAATGAAATGAATAAAAATTTAGAAAATTTAGTAGAAAAAAAGACCAAAGAATTAATACAAAAAGAAAATATTTTAAATCAACAATCAAAAATGGCAGCAATGGGAGAGATGATAGAAAATATTGCACACCAATGGAGACAACCTTTATCTTTAATTTCTACTGCAGCAACAGGAGCAAAATTAAGAAAGGATTTTGAGAGTTTAAGTGATGCTGATTTTTATGAAGCTATGGATATTATAAATAATTCAGCTCAGCATTTATCTAATACAATTGATGATTTTAGAAATTTTTTTAGTAATGAAAAGGAAGCTTCTTATTTTGATATTCATATTCCAATAGAAAAAGTATTATATTTAGTTAGTTCAAAATTAAAAAACAGAAATATTGAAATTGTAAAAAATACCCAAGAAATAATTATAGTAGGTCTTGTTAATGAATTTATTCAAGTTCTTTTAAATATTATAAATAATGCAGTTGATGCCTTAGAAG
Source organism: Aliarcobacter sp. (assembly GCA_028703945.1). GTDB lineage: Bacteria > Campylobacterota > Campylobacteria > Campylobacterales > Arcobacteraceae > Aliarcobacter. Next base: position 6,699 of record JAQVLW010000063.1, read on the forward strand.
AGAGCGACAGTAAAAAGAAATTTATTTTTATCAATACGTATAAAGAGAGCGATAACTTAGTTTTAAAGATAAAAGATAATGCAGGTGGAATAAAAGAAGAGATTATTGATAGAATTTTTGAGCCTTACTTTACAACAAAACATAAAAGTCAAGGAACAGGAATAGGTCTTTATATGTCAAATGAAATCATAAAAAAACATATGAATGGAGATATAAGTGTCTCAAATAAAAAATATTTATATGAAAATACAAATTACAATGGAGCAGAATTTAAAATAGTGCTTCCATTGAATTCACAAATTATTGAATAACTTTATTATCTTCTTTTTGCCATTTTCTTTTCATATTATGAATATAAATAATTAACACAAAAAATATAGATGAAGTAATCCCTAATGCTATTAATAAATCTGTTTCACTAGGAATACTTTCAAGTAAAATAAGTTTTCTAATAATAACAACAAAGGCAATTTCTAAAAACGTTAAAGCATAATCAAAACCACTTTTTATAAAAAGTGTTTTAACAATAGCAATTACAATCAATGTAAATAAACCATCTGTTAAAATAGTTTTAATTGAAGCAAAATCTAAAGCACCTTGAGCAAGGGTAAAAGAGACAATTTTATGACCTAAACTAAGAAGACAAATAGCTAAATAAACTATCATTATAAGGATAAAAAAGTATTTAAGCATATTTATAATTCTTAGTAAAATGATATCAACTTTATTTTCTAAAACCTTATCAATACTATTTACTTTTAAAAAGACTTTTTCTACTAAACCTTTTTTATTCTCTACTTTTTCCATCTTTTACCTTCAAAATAACCTAGTTAATTTTCGCGAATGGTATCACAGATAAACATAAAATAAAGATAAGAATAATCATCTTTTTATATTATTTTTGTAAATTCTTCAAATAATTTATCTTCAAGAGGAATTTCTAATTTTAATTCTAATTTTATTGGTTTATTCCCTTCATATTTAACACTATTTGCAAGTCCTAAATATATAAAATCTTGAGTTTTTTTATCTACTTGTACAAATTTCCTCATAAAAATATGCAGTTTGACTCCATACTTTTGATTTTCAATCAATCTTTCTCCATCACCTTTATCTTGTGACATACTTGGTTTACTTTGATAGGTAAATCTGTCTTTTGATAAAAAAGTATTAGAATAATTTGCTGATTTAGAGAACTTATCTTTTTCGATATTTATAAACAAGAAAAAATCATCTTTATATTTTAAAAATCCACTTCCTCTAAATGAACTATGAATTTTTGGAAAATTACAAAGTTGAGCAATATTTAACATATTATATTTTCCATAAAGCTTTAAAAATGGTATTCCAAAATCTCTTGAACCAAACTCTTCTTCATAAAAATAAATTCCATAATTTAAACTATCTTCAAAAATATCTTTATATTTTTTATTTTCTAAAAGCCTTGAAAACACTTGTGTTTTTTTTACTTTTTTTCCATCAAAATCTATAAGTTTTAAATAGCGACTTATTTGAGCCGAATCTAAAAAATCTTGATTTAAATAAGAAAAACTATGAATTATCGTCTCTTTACAAACTTTATCTAAATATTTATCCAATACTTTAAAAGCTATTTCTTCATCACAAAAATCATGATTTAAAAGATATTTTAATATTACAAATTCATAAACTCTTTTTATTGGAAGTAAATTCTCAATAAATCTGATAGCTTTTAAAAACTCTTCATTTTGACATAATATTTTATATTCATTTTTTATTTTTTCATCTTCAACTTTTGCGATAAATTCAACATAAGATTTACTTTCATATATAAAATTCAAAGGATTTATAAGATCATTAAATTGTAAAAAATCTACTAATTTTGGAACTTTATTTTCTAAAATAGTTTTAAACTCAAAATATTGTTCTTTTAGATATTTTAGATGATTGAAGTTTTCATTTTCTATTTGTTTTAAAATTCTATTTTTTGAAATTTCATCCATACTAATAAATGCATTTTTAAAATCTGCAAAGTTATTTTGTAATGATAACTTGATACTTTCTTTATCTATGGCTTTATTTCCAATCAAACTAAGTGCTATCAAATAGGCTTTTTTATGATTTCCTATAAAATCAAGAACTGTTAAAAAATCTTTATTTTTGTCTTTTCTCAAACCTCTACCTAATTGCTGAACAAATACTATTGGCGAATTTGTTGGTCGTAAAAATAAAACGGTGTTAATAGATGGAATATCTATTCCTTCATTAAAAATATCAACTGTAAAAATAACTTCTAAAGAGTCTTTTTCATCTTCAAGTTTTTTTATTGTTTCTTCTCTTTTTTGAATTGAATCTTCACTTGTAAGACAAAGAGAATTTATTCCTTTTTCATTGAACTTTTCACTCATAAAAAAAGCATGTTCTTTGGAAATACAAAAACCAATAGCTTTTCTTTTTGTTCCAAAAAAAGAGTAAAAATTCATTTTTTCAATAATAAAATCAGCTCTTTTATTTACACTTAAAAGTTTTGCTAAAACATCAATTTTATTTAAACCAATATTTTCATAATCTATGCTTTGAATATCACTTATTCCAAAATAGTGAAAAGGAACAACTAAATTATGCTCTAAAGCATCATTCAACCTTATATCACAAGCTATATTTTCATCAAAAACTTCATAAATAGAGTTTCCATCCATTCTATTTGATGTGGCGGTTAATCCCAATAAAAACTTTGGTTTAAAATACTCTATTACTTTTTTATAACTTGGACTTGTAACATGGTGCGCTTCATCTATAATTATATAATCAAAATGATTTTGTGAAAAATTGGAAAAAGAGTTAGTCATTGTTTGTATAGTTGAAAATATATAGTTTTTATCTTCTTCTTTTTTATTTCCCGTATAAAATCCATAAGTAAAATTATCACCTAAAATAGTTTCAAAACTTTTTTTTGCACTTAAAAGTATATTTTC
>JAQVLW010000022.1 GCA_028703945.1 Aliarcobacter sp.
GAAGTAATTCTCTCCTTTTTTTAATTTTCTTTAGTTGTTAATTCAGATAAAAATTCTTCTAATGAGTATTTATTTCTATATTTTTCACTCATTAAATGAATAAACATATCACCTAAATCAATAATTGTCCATTCGTCATCTTCATCTACTCTCAAGAACTCTTCACCTCTTGGTTTTAACTCTGTTTTTAAGTAGTTTAATAATGCAAATCCATGTTTTGAATTTAATGTTGTAGCAATTACAACATAATCAACTATATAGTTTTTTGATGTTAAATCAATAATCTCTATATTTTCCGCTTTTTTGTCATCTAATATTTTTTTTATGTTTTCTAATCTAGTATTCAAAAACTTTTACCTTTTCTTTTGAAGATTTAATATATCATCTTTAATTTCTTTTGGAATATAATCCAAATCAATTTTATCTCTTAGTAAACTAGAGCTAATATCAATATTTACATCCAAATTTTTAAACTCTTTTGCCTTTTTACTCTCAAACCCTTTTCTTGAAGCAACTACAAATTCAACAAGTTCTTTTAGTTTATCAATTTCATGCCATTTATCTAGGTTTTTTAAATTATCCTCGCCAATTATTAGATAAATTTTTGATGGATTATATAAGTCTTTTAGATAATTTACAGTGTCTATTGAATAGCTAGTTTTTTTTTGATTTATTTCGTAATCACAAATTTGAACTTTTTCAAACTCTTTAAAAACTTTTTTAAGTAGTTTAAATCTAGTTTCAGGATTTAAGTAAAAGCTACTCTTGAAAGGATTTAGATATGTTGGAACTACAATTACTGTATCGATGTCTAGTTTATTCAATGCTTCCTTTACTACTGTAACATGAGCTACATGTATTGGGTCAAAACTTCCACCAAATATTGCAATTCGCACCTATTTAAAACCTTTGTAATATACTTAAATATTATTATAGCAATTTTTCGATAAAATATCTACAATTAGATTTATTTAAAGGGAAAAATATGGCTATTAAAGTTGCAATAAATGGTTTTGGAAGAATTGGAAGATGTGTTGCAAGAATCATCGCAACAAGAGATGATGTAGAATTAGTGGCAATAAATGATACCGCTGCACCTGAGATGTTAGAATATATTACAAAATACGATACTGTTCATGGAACTTTTAATGGTGATGTTAAAGTTGAAAATGGTTATTTGAAAATGGGAAAAGTTAATGCAAAACTTTATTCTACAAGAGATGCTTCTGCATTAACATTTACAAAAGATTGTGGAGCAGAAGTTATTTTAGAATGCACCGGAGCTTATTTAACACAAGAAAAATGCCAAATCCATATTGATAATGGAGCAAAAAAAGTCGTAATGTCTGCACCTGCAAAGGATAATACACCAACTTTTGTTATGGGTGTAAATGAATCAACTTATGCTGGACAAACTATTATTTCAAATGCTTCTTGTACAACAAATTGTTTAGGACCAATAGCAAAAATAATTGATGATGCTTTTGGAATTGAAAAAGGTCTAATGACAACTATTCACTCTTATACAAATGATCAAAATATTTTAGATGTAAAACATAATTCAGATAAAAGAAGAGCAAGAGCTGGAGCTGCAAATATGATTCCTACATCAACGGGAGCTGCTAAAGCTATGAAATTAATTATGCCACAGCTTGATGGTAAATTACATGGACAAAGTGTTAGAGTTCCAACTCCAAATGTTTCAATGGTTGATGTAAATTTTATGATTAAAAAAGATACAACAAAAGAAGAAATTAACGCTTTATTTGAATCAAAATCAAAAGAATTATCTGGAATTGTAGCTGTTGATAATGATATGATGGTTTCAAGTGATTTAGTTGGAAATACGAATTCAACAATAGTTGCGTCAGATTTAACACAAGTAATTGGTGGAAATATGATAAAAGTTATGAGTTGGTATGATAATGAGTGGGGTTATTCATCAAGATTAATTGATATGGCCGTTTTTGTAGCTAATAAATAGGGTTAAAAATGAAATTACAAGAGATTAAGAATATTGATATTGCTGGGAAAAAAGTTTTTATTAGATGTGATTTTAATGTTCCAATGGATGAATACAATAATATTACAGATGATAGAAGAATTAGAAGTGCATTAAGTACTATTAGATATTGTATTGATAATGATTGTTCAGTTATTTTAGCTTCACACTTTGGAAGACCAAAAGGTGGATTTGAAGAAGAATTTTCTTTACAACCAATCGCAAAAAGATTACACACTCTTTTAAAACAAGAGATAAAAATGGCTCCAAGTATTATTTGTGATGAAACTATGAAAATGGCAAAAGAGCTTAAATCTGGTGAAATTTTATTATTGGAAAATATGAGATTTGAAACAGGTGAAACTAAAAATGATGAAGCTTTAAGTGCAAAATTAGCATCAATGGCAGAAGTTTATATTAATGATGCTTTTGGAGTTTCTCATAGAGCTCATTCATCTGTTGAGGGAATTGCAAAATATTTTGATATGCAACACAAAGCAGCTGGATTTTTAATGGCAAAAGAGATTAAATTTTTCCATCATATTGTTCATAATCCAAAAAGACCATTTATATCAATTGTTGGAGGTTCAAAAGTTTCTGGGAAACTTGAAGCTTTACATAATTTAGTTCCAAAAGTTGACAAAATTATTATTGGCGGAGGAATGGCCTTTACATTTCTAAAAGCTTTAGGGCATGAAATTGGTAAATCTTTAGTTGAAGAGGATTTAATTCCTGAAGCTTTAAAAATTATTGAACAAGCAAAAAAATTAGGTGTAAAACTTTATTTACCAGTTGATGTTGTTGCTGCTGAAACATTTAGTGCAGAAGCAATTGCAAAAATTGTAACAATTCAAGAAATTCCAAAAGATTGGATGGGACTTGATATTGGACCGGCATCTGCTTTATTATTTTCTGAAGCTTTAGAAGATGCAAATACTATTTTATGGAATGGACCAATGGGTGTTTATGAAATGGATAAATTTGCAAAAGGAAGTACAAAAATTTCACATGCTGTTGCTAATTCATTTGCTACAACAGTTGTAGGTGGTGGAGATACTGCTGACCTTGTTAGAATTACAGGGGATGAAGATGAAATGACATTTATAAGTACAGGTGGTGGAGCATCACTTGAACTAATTGAAGGAAAAATTCTTCCAGGTGTTAGAGCGCTTGTACTAGAGGAAGATAATTAATGGCAATAATTGCAAGTAATTTCAAAACAAATCATACTAGAAAATCAACTGCATTATTTATAAATGAAGTTAATGATTATCTAAAATCAAATGAAATTAAAAATGAAGTTTATGTTTTCCCAACAGCAACTTCATTGGATTTATTTGATACGGTTTCAACTTTTTCTATTGGAGCTCAAAATGCTTATGCAACGGCAAGTGGCTCATTTACAGGCGAAATAGGAACAACTCAACTTGATGAATTTGAAATTAAAACAATTTTAATAGGTCATAGTGAAAGAAGACATATCTTAGGTGAAACTCAAAATAAGATTGCCAAAAAATATGAGTTCTACAAAGAGTTAGGTTATAAAATAATCTATTGTATTGGTGAACCTTTAGAAGTTAAAAATCAAGGTTTAATTAAAACTTTAGAGTATATTTATGAGCAATTTGATGGAATTGATACAAATTATGAAAATCTAATTCTTGCTTATGAACCTGTTTGGGCAATTGGAACAGGGGTAACTGCAACAAATGATGATATTAAAAATATTCATAATGTAATAAAAGAAAAAATAAAAAAACCACTTTTATATGGTGGAAGTGTAAAAGTAGAAAATGTAAGAGAAATTTGCCAAATACCAAATGTAGATGGTGCATTAATAGGAACTGCTTCTTGGAAAAAAGAAGATTTTATACAAATATTAGAAAATATAAAGGATTTATAAGATGTTTATGAAAGGTAAAAAAGGTGTAATTTTAGGAGTTGCAAATAATAAGTCAATAGCTTATGGAATTGCAAAAGCATGTGCTGAACAAGGTGCTCAAATTGCATTTACTTATTTAAATGATTCTTTGAAAAAAAGAGTTGAACCAATTGCTGCTGAGTTTGGAAGCGAAGCTTTAGTATATCCATGTGATGTATCAAATCCAGAAGAAATCAAAGCTTTAAAAGAGTCTTTAGAAAAAGATTTAGGACAAATTGATTTTATTGTTCATTCTATTGCATTTGCTCCAAAAGAGGGATTATCAGGAAGATTTTATGATATTTCAAGAGCAGCTTTTGATATTGCGATGGATGTTTCTGTTTATTCATTAATTGAAGTTGTTAGAGAATTAAAACCTTTATTATTAGATAATTCTTCAATTTTAACATTAACTTATTATGGTGGAGTAAAATATATTCCAAACTATAACTTAATGGGTGTTGCAAAAGCAGCTTTAGAGATGACAACTAAATATTTAGCTGAAGATTTAGGAAGAGATGGAATTAGAGTAAATGCTATTAGTGCAGGACCTATTAAAACACTTGCAGCTGCTGGAATTAGTGACTTTAGATTTATGCTTAAATGGAATGAAGCACATTCTCCATTAAAGAAAAATGTATCTATTGAAGAAGTTGGAAATTCTGGAATGTATCTGCTTTCTGATTTAAGTAGTGCCGTAACTGGTGAAATTCATTATGTTGATTGTGGATACAACATTATGGGTATGCCAGCAGTGAAATTTGACGAAGAGGGACATCCAACAATTGCTTGGAATGGCACAGACCGTTAAAAAAAAGCCAACTGCTTGGCTTTTTTAGGTTTGTGCGAGATGATGGTCGTAGCGAATGCGAAGCCATCATGTCAGAGACTGATAAATTCAATATAAAATTTTACTTTTAAATTTAATGAAATTTTAAATTAAGATTTTAAATATAGGATAATTATAATAATGAGTATAAATTTTAAAGAGTTAGCAAATAAATATCAAACGCCTTATTATGTGTATGATTTTGACCATATTACAAAACAATATGAAGAGTTAAAATGTGCATTTAGAGCTAGAAAATCTCTTATTGCATATGCTGTAAAAGCAAATTCAAATCTATCTGTGATTAAACACTTAGCAAACCTTGGAGCTGGTGCTGATTGTGTTAGTATTGGTGAAGTAAAACGTGCTTTAAAAGTTGGAATTGCTCCTTATAAAATCATCTTTTCAGGTGTTGGAAAGATTGATGAAGAGATTAGACAAGCTTTAGAACTTGATATTTTAATGATAAATGTTGAAAGTGATGCTGAGTTAAATAGAGTTGAATTAATTGCGAAAGAACTTGGAAAAGTTGCAAGAATTTCTATTAGAGTTAATCCAAATATCGACCCACAAACACATCCTTATATTTCAACAGGTTTACATGAAAATAAATTTGGTGTAGATATTGATACTGCAAAAAGAATGTATATTCAGTGTAAAAATTCGCAAAACTTAGACCCAGTAGGAATTCATTGTCATATTGGCTCTCAATTAACTCAATTACAACCAATTATAGAATCAGTTAAAATTATTACTGATTTAGTGAGAAATTTAAAAGCAATTAAAATTGAATTATCATTTATGGATATTGGTGGTGGATTAGGTATTGTTTACAAAGATGAAGTTTTAATTGATACTAAAGAGTATGCTCAAAGTGTATTAGATGCTATGTTTAAATTAGATATTACAGTAATTTGTGAACCAGGTAGATTTATGGTTGGAAATGCTGGAACTTTTGTAACTAAAGTTTTATATGAAAAAGTAAATGGGAATAAAAGATTTGTTATTGTTGATGGAGCTATGAATGATTTAATAAGACCATCTTTATATAATGCATACCATAGAATTGAAGTTTTAAATGATAACCAAGAGTTTTCTGATTGTAATTTAGTTGGTCCTGTTTGTGAAAGTGGTGATTTTTTTGCTAAAAATGTTCAATTACCAAAAACTCAACATAATGATTTAGTTGCTATTTATAGTGCTGGTGCTTATGGATTTACGATGGCAAGTAATTATAATACAAGAGGAAGAGTTGCTGAAATAGCATATGAAAAAGGAATTGATAGATTAATAAGAAAAAGAGAAACTTTTGAAGATATAATTGCTTTAGAAGAAGAGTTTATAAAATAAGAAGGGCATCTATGAATAACGAAGATGGATTATTAGAGCTTAGAAATAAACTTGATAATATTGATAATACATTACTTGATTTAATAAATCAAAGAATGAAAATTGTTCATGAAGTTGGCACTTTAAAAGCGAAAAGTGGTGGAGCGATTTATAGACCTGAACGAGAGAAATCAATTATTGATAGACTTGAAAAAATCAATAATGAAAATAAGGGACTTTTAAATAGAAGTGCAATTGAAGCACTATTTTTAGAAATTTTTGCCATTTCAAGAAATATTGAATTACCAGAAAATATAGCATATTTAGGTCCTGAGGGAAGTTTTACCCATCAAGCGGCAGAGAGCCGTTTTGGTGCAATGAGTTCGTATATTCCTGTTGGTTCTATAAAGGGAATTTTTAGAGAAGTTGATACAAAAAAAGTTAAATTTGGTGTGGTTCCAATTGAAAATTCATCAAATGGAATAGTAACTGATACAATAAATTGTTTAAGTACTTATAATTTAAAAATTATTGCAGAAGTGATTTTAGATATTCATCATACTCTTGCAACTACTTGTGATAAAATAAAAGATATAAAAAGAATTTATTCAAAAGATATTGCATTTGAGCAATGTAGAAAGTTTTTAACAAATATGGGACTTGATGAAGTTGAACTTATTCCAATTGAATCAACGACAAAAGCTGCAAAAATAGCAGCTAAAGAGCCTGGAAGTGCAGCTATTTGTCCACATGTTGGAGCAAAATTACATAATCTTCCAATTTTATTTGAAAATATTGAAGACAAAGATAATAATAAAACTAGATTTTTTATAATTAGCGATTTTGAAAATGCACAAAGTGGAAATGATAAAACTTCAATATTAGTAAAATTTCCTGATAGACAAGGAGTTTTAGTTGAATTTTTAACTGATTTTAATGAAGCAGGAATTAATCTGACTAAAATAAAATCGCATATTGTTGAGGGAAATTCAATTTTCTTTATAGACTTTGATGGTCACAAAGATGATGAAAACGTTAAAAAAGTTATAGAAAAACACAAAAATAGTGTTAAAATTTTAGGTTCTTATATAAAAGAAATAAATGATATTTAATAAAAATTAATAGGAAATGTAAATGCAATTTAATCAAGTATTAGAAAATGTTACAACTTATGAAGCTGGAAAACCAATAGAATTAGTTGTTAGAGAATATGGTGTTAATCCAAATGATGTTATAAAATTAGCTTCAAATGAAAATCCTTATGGAACAAGCCCAAAAGTTGTAGAAAAGATTAAGCAATTAGTACAAAATATGTTTATTTATCCTGATGATTCTATGTATGAATTAAAAGAAGCATTAGCAAATAAATTTGACCTTACAAATAAACACGTAATAATTGGTTCTGGAAGTGACCAAATCTTAGAATATTGTGTCCATGCAAAATGTGAAAAAGATTCAAAAATTCTAATGGCAAAAACAACATTTGCAATGTATGAAATTTATGGAAAACAAACGGGTGCAAAAATTATAAAAACTGAAGATGACCAACATAATCTTGAGCAATTTTCAAAACTTTATAAAGAGCATGGAGCGGATGTAATATTTTTATGTTTACCAAATAATCCATTAGGTGAGTGTTTAGATAAAGATGATGTTTATGCCTTTTTAGAAACTGTTGATAAAGAAACTTTAGTTGTTGTTGATGGTGCTTATCAAGAGTATGCAGCTTTTAAAGATGAGAAAAAAAGAATTAATGCAAAAGATTTAATTGCAAATTTTCCAAATGCAATCTATTTAGGAACTTTCTCAAAAGCTTATGCACTTGGTGGAATGAGAGTTGGATATGGTATTGCTCAACCTGAGATTATTAATACTTTATATAAATTAAGAGCTCCATTTAATATTACAACTTTAACACTAGCATCTGCAATTGAAGCACTAAAAGATGAAGAGTTTGTAATGGAATGTATTGCTAAAAATTTTGAAGAGATGACAAGATATGAAGATTATGCTAATTCAAGAGGTTTTGAATTTATTCCTTCATATACAAATTTTATTACAATTAAATTTGGTGATAAATTTGTATCAAAAGTTGTTGCTCAAAAGCTACTTGAAAAAGGTGTAATAGTTAGAGACTTAACTGGATATGGACAAAATGCAATTAGAATTACAATAGGAAGAAACGAGCAAAATACAAAAGTATTTGAACAATTAGACGAAGTATTAGAAAAATTAAAATAAAGTATTAAATAAATGGAAATAAAAGATAAATCAGTAAAAGAGTTAGACGCGTTATCACAAGACATAAGAGATAGAATTATTGATGTGGTATCAAGAAAGGGTGGGCATTTTTCATCTACCCTTGGTGCGGTTGAGTTAACTCTTGGAATGCATTATGTATTTGATGTATATAGTGATCCTTTTATTTTCGATGTTTCACACCAATGTTATCCGCACAAACTTTTAACTGGACGTTGGGAAGAGTTTGAAACTGTAAGACAATTTGGAGGACTTAGTGGTTTTACAAAACCAAAAGAGAGTCCTGCTGATTATTTTGTAGCTGGTCATAGTTCAACTTCTATTTCATTAGCTGTGGGAGCTGCTAAAGCGATCTCCCTTAAAAAAGAGAATAGAGTACCAGTTGTTATGATTGGAGATGGCTCAATGACTGCTGGGATGGTTTATGAGGCTTTAAATGAACTTGGTGACATAAAACTTCCAGTTGTAATTATTTTAAATGATAATGAAATGTCAATTGCTAAACCAATTGGGGCTATTTCAAAATATCTTTCAAAACTTCTAGCAGGCAAATACTATCAAGGTTTCAAGACAAAAGTTGATAAATTTATCAAAAAAAATATGCCAGAGGGAACTATTTATATTGCAAAAAGAATGGAAGAAGCTTTAAAACTCATAACTCCTGGAATTTTGTTTGAAGAAATGGGAATTGATTATATTGGTCCTATTGATGGTCATGATATTGCTGAAATAATTGATACTTTACAAATCGCAAAAGCTATGGGAAAACCTGTGATTGTTCATGCAAGAACTGTAAAAGGAAAAGGTTATCCTATTGCTGAAGGTCAACATGAGCATTGGCATGGAGTAGGTCCTTTTAATGTTGAAGATGGAGTTTTTATAAAAAAAGAGGCACCAAAAGCTGCAACTGCTGTTTTTGCTGATGCTTTAATAGATTTAGCAAATAAATATGAAAATATTGTTGGAGTTACTGCTGCAATGCCTAGTGGTACAGGAATAAATAAACTTATGGAGAAATTTCCAGATAGATTTTGGGATGTGGCAATTGCTGAACAACATGCGATTACTTCAATGGCAGCAATGGCAAAAGAGGGATTTAAACCATATATTACTATTTATTCTACATTTCTACAAAGAGGATTTGATCAAATAATCCATGATGTTTGTTTAATGAATTTGCCTGTTGTATTTGCAATGGATAGAGCTGGAATGGTTGGAAATGATGGAGAAACACATCAAGGAGTTTTTGATATTTCATTTTTAAGATTTATTCCTAATATGATTTTATTTGCTCCAAGAGATAATGAGACTCTTATTCAAGGTTTAGAGTTTGCATATACTTTAACAAGTCCTAGTGCAATTAGATATCCAAGAGGTTACTTTAAAGAGTTAGTTTATAATTCAACACCATTTACTTTAGGAAAAGCAGAATTACTAAAAGATGGAAGTTCTAATAAGCTATTTATTGGATATGGAGCTGGGGTAAGTCGTGCTATTGATACTGAAGTTTTGCATGGAGAAGATATCGCAATTTTGGATTTAAGATTTGTAAAACCAATAGACAAAAATATATTAATTGAATTGTCAAAAAAATATGATAATTGGTATGTATTTAGTGATTCTCAAAAACAAGGTGGAGTTGCGAGTGCAATTTTAGAAGTTTTAAATGATGAAAAAATCCATAATATTCAAGTAATAACTTTTGAATATGCAGATAGTTTCATAGAACATGGCGAGACAAAGCAAGTTGAAGAAAGTTTGGGTTTATTACCAGAGCAACTTGTATTAAAAGTTAAATAATGAATGATAATTTAACTAACTTATTACAGAATTCTTCTCTAAAAGAAATATTGGAAGTTGTAGAAGCTAAATTAAAAATAAGTGAAGAAGCTGATTTCTGGAAAGAAAAAATATTACCTTTTTGTGAAGCAACTTTATCAGTATTAATACCTTTAAAAGAGCAAAATTTATTATTTACTCCTGAGGGGAAAATAGTAATGTCACTGGATAGTTTACTCTTTTATAGATGGAGTGATTTAGTTTGTTTAAAAACATTAGCATTTATAATAGAACAAAGCAATGAACAAAATAAATTAGTTAGAACAGAGTATAAAAATGTAGAGTATAAAACAATTAATTTAGAAAAATTAGGAGTTTATTTATCTTCTAATAAAGTCAATTTAGTTGATGAAGATAGTCTTGACTTCCCCCTTTCAATTTACAATATTCATCAAGGGATGATTACTGTAATTAAAAATCTTTTTAAATAATCTTTATAAATTAGAGATTTCCCTCTAAAGATAAGGCTTTAATTTTTCAACACATAATCCCATGGCAGTACTTTCATATCCTGTAACGCTTTTAATATATGGTTTACAAAATCCTTCAACCATTATTGCACCTGCTTTTCCAAAACACTCTCCTGAATCTAAATACTCTTGCATATGGTTTTTATCAAATTTCTCAAACTCATAAGTTGTAATAGATATATCAATTAGTTCTTTTTCTTTTGATTTGTAAATCATACAAGTTATAACTGAAGTTTTATTTCCGCTTTGAAGTTCTAGCATAGCTTTTGCATCAGCTAAATCTTTTGCTTTTCTTAAAAGTTTTCCTTCACAAGTTACAACAGAGTCAGCAACTAATAAAGGCATATCTTTAATTCCATGTTTTTTATAAAGTTCATCAAACTTTCCAATAGTAGCTTCATAACAAAATGATTTAGGATTTGTTGTAATTATAGAATCCTCATCAAAATCTCCACCATTTTGAATAAAATTTATGCCAAAATTTTTTAAAATTAATGCTCGCGTAGGTGAATTTGAACCAAGTCTAATCAAATTAAGCCCTTTTTATTTGGATTATACACAATTTGAATATAATTGCCTTTTAAAATTTAGACCAAAAATAAAGAGTTAAATTAAATGTCATTTTTGTCAAAAATATCTGGTTTACTAATCTTTCTTTCTTTTTTAACAACTTTATATTCTTATTTCTTTAATGAGAAATTATTAATCTTTGCAGGAATTTTTGCATGGATTTCATTTTTGATACTTTTTTCTTCTCTTAAAAATAAAAAAATTATTATAGTTTTATTAATATTGAGTTTTTTAGCTTTTTTTGTTTCATATTTTAATGGTTTTAAAATCGATTTTATAAAAGTATTTACAGTAAATCAATATTTATTAACGCTATTAATTGCAGTTGGATTTTTAAGACTTATTGCAACTCCCAAAAAAGAGAAAAATTTCCAACTTCCAAAAGGTAAAAAATCTTTTATAAAAACATATTTAAGTGTACATCTTTTTGGTTCAGTTATAAATATATCCTCACTTATTTTGGTGGCAGATAAAATGTATAAAAAAGCACCTTTGACAAATATTCAAGTTGTTTTATTAACAAGAGCCTTTGCAAGTGATGCTTATTGGTCTCCTTTTTTTGTAGCATTTGCAGCAGCTATTACTTATGCTCCTAATTTAGATACATCTGTGATTTTATTAAACGGAATAGTTTTATCAATGTTCGCTTTTTTAATTACATATTATGAAGTAAACAATAATAAAGAGTTTAATATAGATGAATTTAGAGGTTATCCTTTATCTTTTGAAAGTCTATATTTGCCATTTATGTTAGCTTTATTAGTTTTAATTACTAACTATTTTTTCCCAAATATCAAAGTGATTGTTTTGATTTCTACTTATTCAATATTGATGTGTTTATTTATTCTGCCTATAACAAAAGGCTTAAGTAAATCTTTTTCTAAATTGGCTTTTTATATAAGTGATGAATTGCCAAAAATGAAAACTGAAATGTCACTTTTTTTAGTTGCAGGAATGTTTGGAATTTCTATTAGTTCCATATTAATTGCTATGAATTTAGAGTTACCCTTTGAAATTTTTGATTGGCAAATAGCTTCAATATTACTTTTTATATTTATTCTTTTAGCTTTTGTAGGAATTCATCCAATTATAACTATTGCAATAATCGGGGATTTTTTAAGTGGAGTAAATCATACTCTTTTAGCTTTGACTTTTTTAATGGCTTGGTCAACAACTGTCTCAACATCCCCTTTTTCAGGCTTAAACTTAACGGTTGTTGCAAGATATGATTTTTCTGCAAAAGAGATATTTAAATTAAATATTTTTTATGCTTTTAAAGTGTATTTAATTTGTATTGTATGTCTATTTATTTTATCAAAATATTTAGGTTTATAAAAAATCATACATATATCATTTTATTTTTATAGAATTCTAGAAATATTAGTAGATACACGGCTATTCGTACTCTTTCTGCTTCCTAGATTTAAGAACTGTGTATTTACTTTATTTTTATCATTATTAGTTACAATTATCCTAAATTATTTTAAGTGATTTATATGAATCTATTTTTTATTTTATTAGGAAAAATTTCCCCTTTATATCTAAATATTGCAATTGGATATATTCTAACAAGGTATTTTAGGGTTAAACGAAATTTTATAGCTACCTTGCTTATATATATTTTAGGACCAATTGTAATTCTTTTTGCAACTTTATCTATTGAACTAAACTTACAACTGCTTTTCTTACCTTTATTTGTTTTCTTTTTTGGAACTACAATTGCTTTTTATATACTAAAAAAATATAAAGATGATTGGAATGATGCTAGTATAAATACTTTATCATTTACTTGCGGAACGGGAAATACTGGATATTTTGGAATTCCTTTATCCATGATTTTATTAAGTCCTGAATCTGCAAATATTTTTATTTTTGCAACACTTGGGTCATTATTATATGAAAATACAACAGGTTTTTATGTAACTGCAAAGGGAAGTTTTACAGCAAAACAATCTATTATTAAAGTAATTAAACTTCCCCTTTTATATGCCTTTATTTTAGGTCTTTGTTTAAATATTTTAGGATTTAGAACTCCTGAACATATTATTCCTTATTTTGAAGGTTTTAAATGGTCTTATGGAATATTAGGAATGATGATGCTAGGAATGGGAATGAAAGGATTTAATTTAAAAGCTGATGTCGATATAAAATATCTAAGAATTGCATATTTTTATAAATTTATTTTTTGGCCAGCTGTTATATTATTCATTATTTTTATAGATAAAAGTTTTCTAGGTTTTTTAAATGAAGAAGTTTATAAAGTTTTATTTTTATTTTCAGTTGTTCCACTTGCAGGAAATACTGTAACACTTGCAGTATTATTAAAGGCAAGACCTGAAAAAGCTTCCTTTACAGTTCTTTTAAGCACTTTAATATCAGTTATTTATATACCGATAGTTTTGATTATATATAGTGGGTTTTAGAAGAATTAATTCATAATTCTTCTAGCAGTCCAATAAGCATCTTTATAAAAAGGTTTGTCTAATTTTGAAAATTGGATACCATTAATTGATGAGTGTAAAAAAGCACCATCTCCCATGTAAATTCCAACATGTTTATCTCTTTTACTAGTTTTGAAAAAAACTAAATCACCCATTTTAAGGTCAGCTTTTTTAACTTCAGTTCCTACATTTACTTGTGTTAAAGTAGTTCTTGGTAATTCAATACCAAATTTTTCTTTAAAAGCTTTTTGTGTAAAAGCAGAACAATCTATACCTGTTCTTGAAGTTCCACCCATTTTATATTTAACATTTTTCCAATCGTTATAAAAATCAACGAAGGCTTGTTTTTTTGTTAAAATTCTTGAATTTAAAGATTCAACTTTTTCAGTATCATCTAAAACCAATTTATCATAATCTTTTTTACTTATAGTAGGCTCATATTTTGAATGAGGTCTATTTTTAAGTTTATTATTCTCTTCTGCTTCATAAGATGATTTATAATCATTATAAGATATGCTAGAAGCATTCAAATTACTGTTTTTTATCTTATTGTTCTCTTCTATTTGAATATTCTTGTTACTACAAGCTGTAAGTAATAACATAATTGGTAGAAGTATAAAAGTCTTCTTTATCACTAATTCTCCTTTTATAATAAAATTTAATCGATAATTCTTTGTGCCTTCCAATAGCTTTTGCTAAAATAAGAATTACTTAATTCGGAAATTGTCACACCAATTTTTGTTGAGGCATGAACAAATAATCCATCTTCAAGATATATGCCAACATGGTTTATATCATCACCTGTTTTGAAGAATACTAAATCTCCACTTAGTAATTGACCTTTATCTATTTCTTTCCCAACCTGAGACTGTAAAAGGGTTGTTCTTGGTACAGATAAATTAAATTTCTCTTTAAAGGCTTTTTGTATAAAACCAGAGCAATCAATTCCGCTTTTTGAATCACCACCTAATTTATATTCTACACCCTCCCATTCACTATAAAAATCGAATAGTTCTAAGTTTAAATCTATTCGTTCATTCTGATAGCTTAAAGAGTCTAGGTTTTTCTTTGATTTCATAATTTCTTTATACTTTTTAAATTTCATATCTCTTTGTCTTATAGTGTTTTCCAAAGAAGCACTTTGAAATATGTATTCACCATTTTGTGATGATAAACTATTATCATCATTATTTTTAAGTGAACACCCTGCCATTATAAGTGACAAAATAAGAAATAGTAAAAAGTTTTTAAAATATATAATCAAATTAAATACCTTTTAAATTATAGGTTTCCGACTTTAATAGTATTGAAAAATAAAACATATGTCAAGTTTTAATCTCTATTTTGTATAATATAATTATAAAAGCAAAGGAGTAATTTTGAGAAAAATTATATATTTATCACTATTTTTACTGTTAGGTGGTTGTTCTTCGATAGAAAATAATTCTATTGATAATATTCAAATTTTTAAAAATAATAAAAAGAATTTTACATACGATTCTTGTACAAAATTCTCTTATATTTCACAAAATGAAGAAGAAAAATATGGAAAATTATTTTATGAGTACATAAACTTAGATTCAAATTGTTCTTGGAATGGAATGTCAAGAGGATTTTTTGATGATTTGTTCAAATCAACATTAAAGATTAAAAAGATTAAAAATATTGAAAGAATTGAATATAAAAATTATGAATTTAGTACTTATATTATAGATGATAAATATTATATGAATTTAATTTACAGTTATTCTGTATATGAAGATTTTTTTATTATTGATTATGAAGGAAAACTTTTTGATGAAATGATTAGGTTATATGATAAAAATTATATAAATAAATATACAAATGAGCCTAGATTTAATTCTAATTATTCGAATAGTTTAGTAAGGATGAATATTTTAAATGGGTATTTTTCTAAGCAGGGTGAATCAGATTTTGGGAATTAGAGGATTTATTAAAATCCTCTAAAATTATAAGTTTTCTTTTGCATAAGTTAAAGCAGCAATTTTTGCATCTTCAACTTTTGTTACATCTTTTCCACCAGCTTGTGCGAAGTCAGGTCTTCCACCTCCACCTCCACCAACGATTGGAGCAATGTTTTTAATCCATTCACCAGCTTTGATATTTGTATTTTTACTTCCTGCAACGATTAAAACTTTGTCGTCTTTTGCTTGAAGTAATAAAACAGCTAGTTTTTCATTCGCATTTTTTAAATCATCAACAATTTTCTTTAAATCACCATTTTCAACAACAGCAACTACAACTTTTGTATCGCCAATTAACTCTTCACTAATTGGAGCTGATGTTTGGCTTTGCGCAGTTTCAACTTCTTTTTTTAAATCTTTGATTTGCTCTTTTAATTTTTTAATTCCAGCAATTACATCATTGTTTTTAATTTCAGCTTTGATCTCATTCATTGAATTGATAATTTCTTTAGTATAAGCAATAGCAGCAGCTCCACAAACAGCTTCTATTCTTCGCACACCTGCGCTTACGCCTGATTCTTTAACTACATAAAAACTTCCAATATCAGCTGTGTTTTTCACATGTGTTCCACCACAAAACTCAACAGAAACATCAGAAAAACTTACAACTCTAACCATATCACCATATTTTTCGCCAAACATAGCAATAGCACCTTTGTTTTTAGCTTGGTCTATTGGTAACTCTTCTACATTACCAGCGATTCCTCTTGAAATCATAGTATTTACTAAATCTTCAACTTCATCAATTTGAGCAGTTGTCATAGCTTTTGGATAAGTAAAGTCAAATCTTAATCTTGAACTATCATTTAAAGAACCAGCCTGAGAAACACTGTCTCCTAAAACCATTTTTAATGCACTTTGTAAAAGGTGAGTAGCACTATGATGTTTTGCTATTTCATATCTATTTACTACAACTGCATCAACAGTTTCATTTTGATTTAAACTTGAATTTGCAACTTTAACTTTTGAAAGATTTAATCCATGGAATTTTTGAGTATCTTCAATAATAGCAATATGTTTATTATCTTCTAATGCTCCAATATCTCCACTTTGCCCACCACTTGTTGCATAAAATGGAGTAAAATCTAACATAACCCAACCAATAGAATTTTTTTCTAATGTTGAAACTTCTTTAAAGTTTTCATCTAAAAGCGCAAGAATTTTTGATTTGTAAGTTACATTTTCATATCCAACAAATTTATTTATTCCATATTTTTCAATTAATTGTTTAAAATCACCGTCATTTGAAGCGTCACCACTTCCTTTCCAAGCAGCTTTTGCCATAGCTTTTTGATTACTCATTAATTCATCAAATTTTGCTAAATCAACTTTTAAATTTCTATCTCTTAACATATCTTCTGTTAAATCCAAAGGGAATCCATAAGTATCATATAATTTGAATGCAATTTCTCCTGAGAAAATATCTTTTGTATTTGCTAACTCATCATTAAATAAAGACATTCCTAAATCAATAGTTTTAAAGAATCTATCTTCTTCAAGTGTTAATTGCTCTTTTACAAAGTTTTGATTTTCCACAAGTTCTGTGTAATGTCCACCTAAAATAGAAATTAATGTATCAAGTAATTTAGCCATAAATGGTTTTCTAAATCCTAAAAGATAACCATGTCTAACCGCACGTCTAAGAATTCTTCTTAATACATAAGGTCTTCCTTCATTTCCAAATAAAATACCTTGAGATAACATAAATGATGTAGCTCTTAAATGATCAGCAATAACTCTATATGAACCGATATTTTCAGGAGTTGCTTTTTTACCTGTAAGTTCTTCAATTTTTTCAATAATTGGTTTAAAGTTTGAAGAATCAAAATTATTTAAAACACCTTCTTTAATAGCAATAACTCTTTCAAGACCCATTCCTGTGTCAATAGATGGTTTTGGAAGTGGATTTAGTTTTCCATCAACTGTTCTTTCGTACTGCATAAATACTAAGTTCCAGATTTCTAAGAATCTATCTCCATCTCCACCCATATAATCTTCAGGTCCATTAAAATGCTCAGAACCTTGATCATAAAAAATTTCACTACATGGTCCACAAGGACCTGTATCACCCATTGCCCAGAAATTATCTTTATCTCCAAATCTTATAATTCTTGATGAATCTATATATTTTGTCCAGATATTAAATGCTTCATCATCAGTTTCATGAACAGTTACCCATAATTTTTCAATTGGAAGTGCTAAATTTACTGTAATAAATTCCCATGCATAAGCAATTGCATCAATTTTAAAATAATCTCCAAATGAGAAATTTCCTAACATCTCAAAAAGTGTATGATGTCTTGCTGTGTATCCAACATTTTCTAAGTCATTGTGTTTTCCACCAGCTCTTACACATAATTGACAAGATGTTGCACGGGGATTTTCAGGTCTTGGAACTGAACCTGTGAAAATGTCTTTAAATTGAACCATCCCTGCATTTGTAAACATTAATGTAGGATCATCTGGAACTAATGGCATAGAAGAAACTATGTCATGACCTTTACTTTTAAAAAATTCTAAATATTCTTTTCTGATATCCATAAAATTATCCATTTTAAATTAAATTATCTTATTTTAACTAAAAAATTATTTAGCCTTGATTAGTGATAACTTAATATAATGTAAAACAAAATTTAAGTTTTCACAAGTTATAATGATTTAGCTTAGTTTATAACGAAAATAATTGGCTAAAAATGAAATTTAAATTTAATAATAAGGAAATAAAATGGGAAAATATATTGAATTAACTCCTGCAAATTTTGAAGAAGTTACAAAAGAGGGTGTATCAATGGTAGATTTTTGGGCTCCTTGGTGTGGACCTTGTAGAATGATTGCTCCAGTTATTGAAGAATTGGCTACTGATTTTGAAGGTAAAGCAAATATTTGTAAAGTAAATACAGATGAAGAACAAGATTTAGCAGTAAAATACGGGATTAGATCAATTCCTACAATTTTATTCATGAAAAATGGTGAAGTTGTTGATACTATGGTAGGGGCTTCTTCTAAACAAGCATTTACTGATAAAATCAATTCATTATTATAATATATACAATTAAATATTTTAAAAAAGGGAGAAGTTCTTACTTCTCCCTTTTTTTTATGTACTTAATATAAATATAAATTATTATTAGATAAAATTTATCCTTAATTAGTATTATATTTAACCTATAACTTACAAATATTTTTGTATTATTGTATTTTAAAAAATACTATAAAATATTTAATCAAAAATAAGGAATTAATATGTTGGATTTAGCGATTATTGGTGGAGGTCCAGCTGGATTAACAGCTGGATTGTATGCAACAAGAGGTGGATTAAAAAATGTAGTTATGTTTGAAATGGGAATGCCAGGAGGACAAATTACAAGTTCATCAGAAATAGAAAACTATCCAGGACAAACTGAAATTGTATCAGGTATGGATTTAATGGCTAATTGGCCTGAGCAATGTCAAAGATTTGGACTAAAACATGAAATGGCTCAAATAGATAGAGTTACAAAAGCAGGGGATGTTTTTACATTAACAACAAATGATAAAAAAGAATTCCAAGCAAAAACGGTTCTAATTGCAACGGGTTCTGTTCCTAAAAGAGCTGGATTTAAAGGTGAAAATGAATTCTTTGGAAAAGGTGTTTCAACTTGTGCAACTTGTGATGGATTTTTTTATAGAGGAAAAGAAGTTACAGTAATTGGTGGTGGAGATTCTGCTATTGAAGAGGCTGTTTATTTATCAAAAATGTGTTCAAAAGTTTATTTAGTTCATAGACGAGATACATATAAAGCTGCTCCATCGACAATTGGACATATGAAACATGCTTCGAATATTGAAGAAGTTACAAATGTTATAGTTGAAGAAGTTTATGGTGATATGAGTGGAGTTCAAGGTATAAAAGTTAAACATAAAGAAACAGGTGAAATTAGAGATTTACCAACTCCTGGTGTTTTTGTTTTTGTTGGACGAGATGTATTAAATGCTCCTCTAAAACAAGAAGATGGAACATATCTATGTAATTTAAATGAAGCAGGTGAAGTTATTGTTGATTTAAGAATGAGAACATCAGTATCTGGGCTTTATGCAGCTGGGGATATTAGAATTGATGCTCCAAAACAAGTAGTTTGTGCAGCTGGTGATGGTGCAACAGCTGCTGTTAACATAATTGAATATTTAGGATAAGGAAAACTTTATAAATGATAAAAGTAGGTATTTTAGGTAGTACAGGAAGAGTTGGTTCGCTTTTAATTGATGATTTAGCGAATGATAGTGAAGCAAGAGTATCAGCCGTTCATGTTTTTGGTAAATTGGAAAAAAACTTACCAAGTGATACAATTGTAACAAATGATATGCAAGTATTATTTGATTCATCAGATGTAATCATTGATTTTAGTGCGCCAGCTGCTACTGAAGCACTTTTAACACAAGTTATAGAAAATGGTGGGAATAAACCACTTGTTATTGCAACAACTGGATTTAGTAAACACCAACAAAATTTGTTGTTAGAGGCTAGTAAAATAGTACCTATTTTATATGCTACAAATATGAGTTTAGGAGTTGCGGTTTTAAATAAACTTGTATCTTTAGCAGCTAAAACATTAAGAGATTTTGATATTGAAATAGTTGAACAACATCATAGGCATAAAGTTGATTCTCCATCTGGAACAGCTTTAACGTTAGCAGAACATGCAGCAAGTGCTAGGGATTTAAATTTAGATGATGTAAGAATTTCAGGACGTGATGGACAAATTGGTGCAAGAACTAAAGATGAAATTGCAGTAATGGCTTTAAGAGGTGGTGATATTGTTGGTCGCCATACCGTTGGATTATACAATGATGGTGAATTTTTAGAATTAAATCACACAGCTACAGCTAGAAATACTTTTTCAAAAGGTGCAATTAAAGTTGCAAAATGGATTATTGGAAAAGATGCAAAATTATACTCAATCAATGACGCTTTAGGTCTATAAGGAAAATTAAATATGTGCGCAATAGTTGGAATTTATGGTAATGATAATGCTGCAAGACTAGCCTCAGTTGCTTTGTTTGCAATGCAACACAGAGGGCAAGAAGCTACTGGTATTTCATCATCTTGTGATGGAAAAATCTATACAAAAAAAGATAGAGGTTTAGTTTCAGAAGTATTTACAGATGATGCATTGAAATATTTAAAAGGTAATATGGCAATAGGTCATAATAGATATTCAACTGCAGGTGGAGATTCTATATTAGATGCTCAGCCTGTTTATGCAAAATATAAACTTGGTGAAATTTCAATAGTTCATAATGGAAATTTAATCAATAAAGATGAAGTTAGACAAGATTTAATTGATAAAGGTGCAATTTTTCAAACTGGAATGGATACTGAAAATTTAATTCATCTAATTGCTAAAAATACAAAAGATAGATTAAGAGATAGAATTAAAGAAGCATTAACAAGAACAATTGGTGCATATTGTTTTATTGTACAATCAAGAGCAAAACAATTTGTTATTAGAGATAGATATGGAATAAGACCATTATCATTGGGTAAATTAAAAAGTGGTGGATATATTGTTGCTAGTGAAACTTGTGCATTTGATTTAGTTGATGCTGAGTTTATTAGAGATGTAAATCCAGGTGAAATGTTGATTTTTAGTGAAGATTATCCTGAACCTGAATCAATTAAATTATTTGAGCCAGAATTTAGACCTTGTGCTTTTGAATATGTATATTTTGCACGTCCAGATTCTGTAATTGATGGTAAGAATGTATATAGTACAAGAGAAAATATGGGTAAAGCCTTAGCTTTAAATGATAAAAATAATGGTATTAAATATGATATGGTTGTACCAGTTCCAGATTCAGGAGTTCCAGCTGCTTTGGGATATGCTGCTGAAAGTGGAATACCATTTAAATATGGAATTATTAGAAATCACTATATTGGAAGAACATTTATAGAACCAACTCAAGAAATGAGAGACTTAAAAGTAAAAATGAAATTAAGTCCAATGAGATCAATGATTGAGGGGAAATCATTACTTGTAATTGATGATTCAATTGTAAGAGGAACTACCTCAAAAAGAATTGTAAAAATATTGAAAGAAGCAGGAGCTAAAGAAGTACATTTTAGAGTTGCAAGTCCTGAGATTAAATATCCATGTTATTATGGAATTGATACACCTCATAAAGAAGAGTTAATCTCAAATAATATGAGTAAAGAAGAAGTTTGTAAATATATTGAAGCTGATAGTTTAGAGTATTTATCAGTTGAAGATTTAGTAAATGCGATAGGAAATGATAGAAATTATGCCCTAGAGAGTTTTAATGGGGATTATTTCGTAAAAGAGTAGAATGAATGAATTAAAAAATGTATTAACTATCGGAAGATATTTAAAAAATAAGTTTGGTGAAAAAGTTTATAAAGTTCCTATTTCAATATCTGGGTTTACTTGCCCAAATATTGATGGAACTGTTGCCAAAGGAGGATGTTCTTTTTGTGAAAATGACTCCTTTTCCCCAAATTTGCAAGAAAAAAAATCTAAGTTTAAATTAAATCCAAGAATCAATGAAAATCCTTATTTAGATAATCAATTAAAACAATTAGAAATGCAGTTTAACGCAACAAAACAAAGATTACAAAATAAATTTGGAACACAAAAATTTATAGTTTATTTCCAATCCTTTACAAATACTTATGCACCATTTGCTACATTAAAAGCTTTATATGAAAAAGCTCTTAGTTTTGATAATGTTATAGGTCTTAGTATTGGTACAAGAACAGATTGTGTAACAGATGAGATTTTAGATTATTTAGTAGATTTATCAAAAGACAAAGAGATATGGATAGAGTTTGGAATCCAGTCTTTTTTTGATGAAACATTGATAAATATAAATCGTGGAGATACTGCTTCAAATATGAAGTATTGGATTAATAGAAGCAAAGAAAAAGGCTTAAATGTTTGTGGGCATCTAATTTATGGTTTACCAAATGAAACCCAAGAGATGATGCTCGAAACATTTAGACAAACGGTTGAACTTAAAGTTGATTCTATAAAGTTTCATCCTTTATATGTTGTAAAAAATACTCTTTTAACAAATGAGTTTAAAAAAGGTAGATTTACACCTATTAGTGAAGAGTTATATATAGATACAGTTGTTAAATCTATTAAAAATTTACCTGAGAATATCTCTATTCAAAGAATAACAGCAGGAATTAATGATAGTACTTTATTATCACCTGATTGGTGCAGAGATAAACATACACAAATGAAAAATATTAGATTGGCTTTAGAAAAAGAGGGATTTAATTATTAAAAATGATACTAGGAAAAATCCTAGTATTATTTTATTTTAAGTAGATAATCAACTACATTTTCAATAAATGCGTCGTGTTTTCTATCTTTTCTATAAGCAATATATAGTTTTCTTATCATTCTTTGATTATTGATTCTTGATTCAAATAACGCACCTGATTTTAAAAGTGATTCAATTGCATTTCTTGAAACAATAGAAACCGTTGGAGTTAAGTTCTTATCTGAATGTAAAACCGTTTGAACTATCGTTGTGGCAGATGTAACTTCACTTGTAACATTAAATGTATCACAATCAGGGAAATTTGCTTTTTCAAGATTTTCTTTAAATATTAATCTAGTGTGTGATTCTGGATTTCTACATACCCATTTGTATGATAATAAATCTTCTGCTTTTGCCTTTGCTGGTAATTTTTGATTAGAGAAAATTACTATTTCATCTTCCATCCATTCTCTATAAACAATATCTTCATTTGAAACATAATTTTCAACTAATGCAATATCAATTTTTTTATCTAATAAATCTTCGATTGCCTCATGTGAAACTGATACATTAATCGAAACATCATTGTGAATATTTTCTTTTAGATTATTTAAAAATCTAGGTAAAATATAATTTCCTATTATAAAAGATGCACCAAATACAAAGGTTACATTTTTATTCATAATTTTTAATAATTCTTTTTCACCATTTGCAACACATTTTTCTATTTTTAAAGCAATAGCATGAAGCATTTGACCTTCTTTGGTAAGTCTAATACCATTCTTTTTTCGGTCAACTACTTGAACATCTAAATAATCTTCAATAAATTTCATCTGTTGTGTAACTGCTGGTTGCGAAATACCAAGTTTTGCTGAAGCTTTTGAAAAAGATTTTTCTCTAACAACTGTTAAAAAAGTTTCTAGTTTTGCAAAATCAGTAAGCATCATAACCTCCATAAAATAAATTATAATTATAATAACATTTATTTATAAATAAAATAATTAAGAGCAATAATGAATTTATCTAATCTATGATATAATGATATATTATTGGAGAAAAAATGTCTGAAAATTTATTATCATCGTTGAACGAATCACAAAAAACTGCAGCACAACATATAGATGGACCAATGCTTATACTTGCAGGTGCAGGTTCTGGTAAAACAAAAACTATAACTACAAGACTTGCATATTTAATATCAATTGGTATAGACCCACGATCAATACTAACTTTGACATTTACAAATAAAGCAGCAAGCCAGATGAGAGAAAGAGCTTTTAGTATGCTTGATTCTTCGATGATAAATACTCCACCATTATTATGTACTTTCCACAAATTTGGACTTTTATTTTTAAAATTTCATATGAGTGAATTAAATAGAAAAAACAATTTCATAATAATAGATACAGATGACAAAAAAAGAATAATTAAGTCAATAGATAAAGAAATAACTACATCTTTATTGGCTGCTGAAATCTCAAAATATAAAAATTCACTATTAACTCCAAATGAAGCAAAAAGTGCAGCTCAATTAAAACTTTATCAACAAATTGCAGAAATTTATGAAAAATATGAAGCATATTTAGAAAAAAATAATCTTGTAGATTTTGATGATTTATTACTTCTTCCATACAGAATATTAAGTAAAAATGAAAAATTAGCAAATGAAATCAGTCAAAAATACCAATATATAATGGTAGATGAGTACCAAGATACAAATGAACTTCAATATAGACTTCTAAGATTATTATGTTCAAGTCACAATAATCTTTGTGTTGTTGGTGATGATGACCAATCTATTTATGGTTGGAGAGGTGCAACAATTAAGAATATTTTGAATTTTTCAGAACATTTTGAAAACACAAATGTTGTTAAACTTGAAGAAAATTATAGATCAACAGATACTATTTTAAATCATGCAAATCAATTAATAGAACATAATCGAGATAGACTTGGTAAAAAATTAATTGGTACAAGACAAAAAGGTGATTCAATTAGAATTTATGAATCACAAGATGAAAATGAAGAAACTAGAAAAATAATAGAAGATATAAAACAATTAATTGATAATGGAACAAGTCCCAAAAATATCGCAATACTATTTAGAGTGAATGCCTTATCAAGATCACTTGAAGAAGGATTTAACAAAGCTGGATTAAACTATAAATTAGTTGGTGGAATGAAATTTTATGAAAGAACTGAAATAAAAGATTTAATTGCCTATTTTAGAATTCTTACAAACGCAAATGATAATTTTTCTATAAAAAGAATCATTAATAAACCAAAGCGTGGAATTGGTAAAACTACAATTGATAAACTTGAAGCAAAGTCTATTGAAAGTGGAAAATCAATTTTTGATTTAATACAACAATTAGATTCAGAAGAAATAAGTTCAATTGTAGGTAAAAAGAATGCAAGAACTCTAAAAGTATTTGAAGCTTCTATTTTAGACTTAAAAGAGTTATTAGAAGAGTCAAAAATGAAATTTTTTGATACTTTTGAAGAAACATTTGATTACAGAGCTTCATACGATAATCTTCCAGATGGGTTTGAAAGACAAGCTAATATTGATGAATTCTATGGATATATTAGGGATTATTTTATTCAAAATCCACACTTAGACTTAAAAGATTTTCTAAATGAGATTGCACTAGAGAGTGAAAAAGATGAATATAATGGGGAAGCTGTTTCGATGATGAGCATTCACGCTTCTAAAGGTTTAGAGTTTAAAAAACTTTTTATTATAGGTTTTGAAGAGGGCTTTTTCCCAATTGTTGGTGATGGAAGTGATTTAGAAGAAGAAAGAAGATTAGGTTATGTGGCAATTACAAGAGCTATGGATAATTTAACTTTATCATTTGTTCATTCAAGATTTTATAAAGGTAAAAGAGCAACACTTGTTAAAAGTAGATTTTTAAGTGAATCGGGTCTTATAAAAGGAAGTTTGACAATAGAAAAGCAGTCAGGCTTTAAAAAAGGTGATTTGGTACAACATAAAATATTTGGTATGGGAAGAGTTATTAAAGCTACAAATGCAGGTAAGGATTATAAGTTAACTATAAATTTTGGCGGAACACATAGAGATATTTTATCTTCATTTGTTCAAAAAGCCTAAACGGAAAGAATTTTGCAAAAAAGATTTTATAATAAAGAATCAATCAATAAATTGATAGTAGTAAAGAAGCCTTTGTTTATTAGTTCTAATTTTTATTTAACAAAAATAAAGAAGAAATATAAAAATAAGAAAGCTGGTTTTAGTGGAACACTTGACCCCTTTGCAAAGGGATGTTTAATTGTTGCTTTTGGTCAATATTCAAAACTTTTTAAATATCTGAAAAAAACTCCAAAAACTTATAAAGCCGTTGTTTGGCTAGGAGCAATATCTGAATCTTTTGATATTGAAAAAGTTATAAGTGTAGATTTAGTTGAAAAAATTGATGTTGATAATATAAAATATCAATTAAATTCTTTAGTTGGTGAATTAGAGTATATTCCACCAAAATTTTCAGCAAAAAAAATAGAGGGTGTTCGAGCTTATGAATTAGCAAGACAAGGACATGATTTTGAACTTAATAAATGTAAAATGAATATTTATGATACAAAATTTATATCATATAGACATCCTTTTATTACAATTGAAACAACAGTTAGTGAAGGTTCATATATTCGTTCTTTTGCACAAATATTATTGGAAAAATTAGGGACAATTGGAACTTTGTCATATTTAGAAAGAATAAATGAAGGCGCTTTTTTTTATGAAAATGAAAAAGAGCTAAATCCTTTAGATTATATTGATTTACCAATAAATAATTATTTTGGAACAATTGAATGGTTAAATACAGGTAAAAAAATTTCAATTGATTATTTAGAAGAAAAAGAAGATGGAAAATATTTAATTATCACAGATAAATTTTTTAGTATTATTGAAATAGAAGAGGGTGAAGTTAAATACTTATTAAATAAGGTACTAAAAGTATGAATGAAATGAGTGAAAAATCATATGCAAAAGTAAATATTTTTTTAAAAATTTCAGATAAAAGAGATGAGTATCATGAACTTGTATCAAGATTTGTTCGTGTACATAGTCTATTTGATACTATCTCTTTTGTTAAATCTAGCAGGAAAGCATTTTGTATTATAGGGAACTTTTCTTGCAATATGGAAACGAATACTGTATATAAAGCGTACAAGTTATTAGAAAAATATGATGGTGTTGAAGATTTTTTTAAAAATTATAGTGTTGAAGTTAATAAAAATATTCCAGAGTTTGCAGGACTTGGTGGCGGAAGCTCAAATGCAGCAACATTTTTACTTATGACAAATAAATATTGTAATTTAAATTTATCAAAAGATGAATTATCTAAAATTGCTATAAAAATTGGTGCGGATGTTCCTTTTTTTGTTTATGAATATGATAGTGCAAATGTTACAGGTATAGGCGAAATTGTAGAAAAGTTTGATGAAGAGATGTTAAATATAGATACAATAACTCCTAATATGAAGTGTAATACAGGTGAAATTTTTAAAGTTTTTAGAGAAAATTTTTATAAACAAATTTCAAAAAATGAAGCAGATAAATTATTTAAAATGAAATCAATCGAAATTCTAAATAATTTAAATATTAATGAAGCAAATGATTTATATGAACCAGCTATTAGCATATATCCAAAATTAGAAGAATATGCCCAAAATAGTTGGTTTTTTAGTGGAAGTGGAAGTTCATTTTTTAAGGTAAACGATGTCAAATAAAAAAGATACAAAAAAGAATTTAGTTTTCAAAAATAGAAAAGCATTTCATGATTTTACTATTATGGAAACATTGGAAGCTGGAATTATGCTTGAAGGAAGTGAAGTAAAAGCTATAAGAGAAGGAAGAATTAACTTAAAAGATTCATTTGTTCGAATTATAAAAGGTGAAGTATTTATTTTAAATATGCATATTTCACATTTAAGTACAACTCATACAACTTACAGACCAGATGAAAGAAAAGATAGAAAACTTCTTTTACATTCAAAACAAATAGCAAAGTTATATGCAAAAGTGACAAAAGATGGCATAACTTTAATTGCAACAAAATTATATTTTAACGATAAAAATATGATAAAGGTTGAAATAGCAACCGCTCAAGGTAAAAAGCTACATGATAAAAGAGAAGATTTAAAAATAAAAACTATGCAAAGAGAGACTCAACAAATATTAAAAGGCATAAAATAAGATAATTAGTATCTTATTTTATAAGTTAAGATTATAATAAAAATAATATTTTATTTGTTAATTAATCGTTAATTTTTTTGTTAAATTTAAGTTTTTCTTAGCTATGATTATCGCAATGAGTGACATTTTTGTGACTTGTATATAAAATTAGTAGGAGGAGATTGATGCAAAACGGTGCACAAATTGAGTACGATTACTCAGTTGCAAAGGCCTTTACATTTGCAACAATTTTGTTTGGTATCATAGGTATGACTATCGGTGTTGTACTTGCGTTTCAATTGGCGTTTCCACAGTTAAATAATTTAGCTGGGGAGTATGGTACATTTAGTAGATTAAGACCTTTACACACTAATGGTGTTGCTTTTGGTTTTGCTCTAAGTGGTATTTTTGCTGGATGGTATTATATCGGACAAAGGGTATTAAAAGTTTCATTAAAAGAGTCACCTTTTTTAATGGCTATCGCAAAATTACATTTTGTTCTTTATTTCATTACAATTCTTTTAGCTGTTGTTACACTTTTTATGGGTTATACAACTTCAAAAGAATATGCTGAATTAGAGTGGCCATTAGACATCTTAGTTGTTCTATGGTGGGTTTTATGGGGTGTTTCTATTTTTGGATTAATCGGAATTAGAAGAGAAAGAACTTTATATATTTCTTTATGGTATTTCATTGCTACATTTATCGCAGTTGCAATGTTATATCTATTTAATAATATGGAAGTTCCAACTGCTTTAGTTTCAGGTTATGGTTCATGGCTTCACTCTGTTTCTATGTATGCAGGTACAAATGATGCACTAGTACAATGGTGGTACGGACACAATGCTGTTGCATTTGTTTTCACAACTCCAATTATTGCGTTAATTTATTACTTTTTACCAAAAGAATCTGGACAAAATGTTTATTCTTATAAACTTTCTATCTTAGCATTCTGGGGATTATTATTTGTTTATTTATGGGCTGGTGGACACCACTTATTATATTCAACTGTTCCTGACTGGATGCAAACTATGGGTTCTGTAATGTCAGTTGTTTTAATTTTACCATCATGGGGATCAGCTATTAATATGCTTTTAACAATGAAGGGTGAGTGGCAACAATTACAAACAAATACACTAATTAAATTTATGGTATTAGCTTCAACTTTCTATATGTTATCAACTATTGAAGGACCAATTCAAGCTATTAAATCTGTAAATGCTATTGCACACTTTACTGACTGGATTCCAGGACATGTACATGATGGTACTTTAGGTTGGGTTACGTTTATGATTATGGCAGCATTATTTCATATGGTTCCAAGAATGTATAAAAGAGAAATTTATTCTAAATCATTAATGGATACACAATTCTGGTTACAAACTACAGGTATCGTTTTATACTTTACTTCTATGTGGATTGCTGGAATTACACAAGGTATGATGTGGAGAGCTTATGACGAATATGGTTCATTAGTTTACTCATTTATTGATACAGTTACTGTATTACATCCATATTATACAATTAGAGCTGTTGGTGGGTTATTATACCTAATTGGATTCTTTATGTTCTCATATAATATTTATAAAACTATTAGATGTGGAAGAGTACTTGATAAAGAACCAGCAAATGCTACACCAGTAGCTGCGTAAGAAAGGAGAAATTATGTTTCATTGGTTTGAACAAAGACCGTTTTTCTTTGCGGTACTAGTATTTATATTTGTTGCATTTGCGGGTATTATTGAAGTTATTCCAGATTTTGCAAAACAAAGTAGACCAACTGTTGGTACAAAACCATACAGTGTTTTAGAATTAGCAGGTAGACAAGTTTATATTAAAGATTCTTGTAATGCTTGTCACTCTCAATTAATTAGACCATTCAAAGCAGAAACTGATAGATATGGAATGTATTCTTTATCTGGTGAGTATGCTTATGATAGACCATTCTTATGGGGATCAAAAAGAACTGGTCCAGATTTAATGAGAGTTGGAAATTATAGAACTACAGATTGGCATGAAAACCATATGTGGGAACCTTCTGCTGTTGTTCCTGGAAGTATTATGCCAGAATACAAACATCAATTTAAAAACAAAGCTGATTTAGATACTGCTTATGCTGAAGCATATACTGTTAAAACAGTATTTGCAACTCCATATGATCAAGATTTAGATGGTGATGGAAAAGTTGATGTTGCACTTGGTGATTACGAAACTGCTATTGCAAAAGCAAAAGAAGATGCAAAAGCAATTGCTGATGGAATGAAAAATGAAGCTATAAAAAATGCTGTTGCAAATGGTCAAATTCCTGAAATAGTTGCATTAATTGCATATTTAAATTCTTTAAAATAGAGGTTGTTAATGGATTATGAAACACTTTTAACAGTACAAGGTTATGGTAAATTCTTTTTGATTTTAGCAGTATTTATTATATTTTACTCTTATGCTTATTCTATATACAAAAGGGATAAAACAGGTGAGCGAGATTATGAGAAATATTCAAACCTTGTTCATGATGATTCAAGTGTTTCTGTCCCTCTTGAAGAAAGAAAAAAAGATAAAGATATAGATAATAAGGAGAAATAAGATGAAGTCTATGATTATAGGTGGAATAATTCTTGTAATCGCTTTATTAGCAGGAACTTACTTTGCAGCAGGTGATGCTTTTATAGGCGATGATTATATTAACAGCTTAACAATGTTAGGTGCAGTAGCTATTATTACAATTACTGTATTCGTTGCATTAAAATATGTTAATCAAATGAGAAATGATACTGCGAGTGGTGATTTAGCTGAAGAAAAATGGGATGGTATTGGTGAATTTAGAAATGCTGTTCCAACTGGTTGGGCTTTAGCATTTATTGGTACGATTATATGGATGTTTTGGTATTTTACAGTTGGTTATCCTATTAATGGATTTTCACAAATTGGTCAATGGAATGAAGAGACTTTAGAATACAATGCAAAATTTGAGAAAAAATGGGAAAATCCATCGGAAGAAACTTTAAAAGCAATGGGTCAATCTACATTCTTAGTTCAATGTGCACCTTGTCATGGTGTTGATGCTGAGGGAATTGATGGAAAAGCTCAAAACTTAACAAAAAGAATTTCTAAAGAACAAGTTGTTCATGTTATTAAAAATGGTTCAAACAACTTTAAATCAGTATATCCAGATGGAATGCCTCCAATGATGTTAACAGAAGATGCTGATATTAATGCAGTTGCTGATTATGTTGCTGGTGGATTTAAAGGTGAACAACCTGCTTCGTTTGCTGCTTGTTCTTCTTGTCATGGTGAAGATGGTAAAGGTATGGAGTTTGTTGCTCCAAATATCAGAATTTATGATGATGCAGTTATAGCTGCTGTTCTTAAAA
This sequence comes from Aliarcobacter sp., assembly GCA_028703945.1. GTDB lineage: Bacteria > Campylobacterota > Campylobacteria > Campylobacterales > Arcobacteraceae > Aliarcobacter. Next base: position 31,477 of record JAQVLW010000022.1, read on the forward strand.
ATGGTAAAAAAAGTGCTATTGGTACTATGCCTAATTTTAACGGTAGATTAAATGAAACACAAGAGAAAGCATTAGCTACATACTTAAGAAGTATAGGAGAGTAAGATGGCTGGAAATACACAAATGAATGATAATGAAAGAGGTATTTTTAAACTAAGTGGTATAACTGGAATGTTAATTGCAACTGTGTTGTTATTAACTATTCTTGGTGTATTAACATTTAGTGGAATAAAAGTACAACAAAGTGAAGCTAGTAATTTTTACAAAATCAATCAAGATTTGAATGGATTAAAAATGAATAGTTCAGAAAATTATAAACAGTATCAACTTGTTGGTACTGGAAAATAAGGGGTAAGATATGGAAAGAATTATTGGTATTTTACTTGTTGTAGCAGCTGTTATGACAGCATATTATGCTTTCTTTGACTCAACAAAAGTGTTTGTTGGATAAATGAAAAACATAAATTTCATGAAAATAGGAGTGATTTTTTCACTTCTATTTTTTTTATGCCAGAACTTAAGCGCTCAAGAGTTTATTTTAAATGATGATAAGTTAATAGATAATAGAGCAAAAGAAAAAATTAATCAAATCGGTGCTGAAACTAAATCTAAATTAGGTGTTAATATATATGTTTATGCAAAATCTACTTTAGGATTAGACGAAAATATAAAAACAAAAGATAAAATTGATTTCATAAGAAATAATGAAAGCAAAATAATAGCAACCCTTGAGAAACCATATGTACTTTTGAGTATATCGGTTCAAGAAACGCATGTAAATTTATTATTCAGTGATGAATTAAAAGATGTGCTAGATAAAAATGATATTTTAAATGGGTATGTTGTACCTTTATTAGCTTCAAATGATAAAAATACTTTATTTGCAAAGGTTAGTGCTGCTACATTAAATGGTTATGCAGCTGTTGCAGATGTTATTGCTGAGTCTAAAAATATTAAATTAGAAAGTAGTATTGGAAATACTGGAAAAGTAGCTGGTACTATCTGGAGAGTTTTAATGTATACACTAGTTGTTTTAGGATTATTAGCCTATACTTACGCAGTATTAAAAAAAAGAAAGTAGACTTATGAAAAGAAATTATTGGCCAATATTTTTTATTGGAATTTTTACTTTTGTATTTTCAATGATTGTTTGGACAGTAAGAAGTGCTGTGAATTTACCTGTAATTGAAGACCACAGTTTTATGAAAAAATATCAAGATGTGGATCAAAATTATAATGATATGATGACTTCAAATAATATTTTTTTATCAAAATATAATTTTGAATTAGATGTAAATGATAAAAAATTTGATTTAACAACATTAGATATAAAATATTCACAAAGAGTTTTAGAAAAGTATTCAGAACATAAAGATGTTTTAAAAGTTGGAAAAAATAATTTGAAAATTCTTGTAACTGATAAGAATACAAATGAAAAAAAAGATGTTAATATTGAGTTAGTTGTAACTAAAACTATAACTTCAGATTCAGATTTAGTAATAAATAATGATAAATTCCAAAATAATGATAAGATTTTTACTTCAGAATTTGAACTAAAAGATGCTAATAATTGGATTATTACAGGTAGTTTTACTGTTGATGGAAATGTAGGTTACATCTATATTAAAACAAATGCTATTTAAAAAGAAACTCCTAGTTTTCCCTACATCAAGGGCAATTAGAGATTTTATTACTTTACAAAAGGGTAGAAATACTCTTTTGCCTTTTATCCTTACAATTGATGAATTTTTTAAAAAATCTATACTATTTAATAATATGAAATATTGTGAAGAAGAACAAAGAGTTCTTTTTTTAAATGAAGCTATAAAAGATATAAATATTTCTAAACTTGGAATTTCAGATAATTTTACAAAATTCTTAAAACAAAGTGATTATATTTATAGATTTTTTTTAGAATTAGCTAGTGAAAAAATAGAAATATCTGATATTCAAAATGTAGATACTTATGACTTTTATTTTGAACATTTACAAATCTTAAAAACAATTCAGAAAAACTATATTGATATACTAGAAAAAAACTCTTATGTTGATAGAATTAATCTAAATAAACATTACAAAATAAACGAAAATTTTTTAAAAAAGTTTGAAAATGTAGAACTCTATTTTGAAGGCTATTTTACAAAAGTTGAATTTGATATAGTTGAAAAAATATCAAAAATAAAAAATCTAAATATTAGTTTTTATTCAAATATTTATAACCAAAAATCGCTGGAAGTTTTTAAAAGTTTAGATTTAGATATAAAAATAAATCATAAATACAAAATTGATTTATCAAATAAAATGATTTTAGAAGAAAAAGAGATATTAAATGATTTAGCTTTTATAGAGTTAAAAGGTTTTTCTTCAAGACTTAATCAAATTGCATATATAAAAAGCACTATTGCCAAATCAGTTCAAAATGGTGTTAATCCTGAAAATATAGCTTTAGTTTTACCAGATGAAAGTTTTGCTATTAGTTTACAACTTTTTGATGATGAAAAATATTTCAATTATGCAATGGGGAAAAGTATTAAAAATACAAATTTGTACCAAGTTGCATATTCGATATATTCGTATTTAAATGAAGATGAAATAAAACATCTTGAGTTTTTAAACTTTTTCAAAATTGACAAGTTATTTATAGATAAAAATATAAAAAATTTATGGAATAAAAAAGCCACAAAAGAGAGTTTTTTAATCATTACAGATTTTATAAAATCTTTTGAGAAAAATAGTGAACTTCTTGAAAAATTTGAAGAGTTACTTTATAAATTAAATATCATTTTATTTTCAACAAATCATTTTATTTTATTAAAAGATGTTTATAAAATCTTTTTACAAAGATTAGCAAAAATCACTTTAGATGATGTAAATTCAGGAAAAATTACAGTTTTAGGATTGCTTGAAACAAGAGCTGTAAATTTTGAAACAGTGATTATTTGTGATTTTAATGAATCTTTCATTCCAAAGATTTCTGTTAAAGATAAGTTCTTATCAACAAAACTAAAACAGCTTTCAAATCTTCCAACCCAATTTGATAGAGAATCTTTACAAAAGTATTATTACAAAAGATTGATTGGTTCATCTAAAAATGTATTTATATCTTATGTTAATTCAGACACAAATCAAATCTCAAGATTTGCAAATGAATTATTTAATACACATATAAAAACAGATACAAATGACAACGCTTATAAACACATACTTTACGATAATCATAAGATAAATCATTTTGATGAGGAAATCATCGCAAAAATAGATTTAGCTTCTTTACGATGGTCTGCTACTTCATTTAGAACATATTTACAATGTAAAAGAAAATTTTATTTACAAAATATTCTAAAAATAAATGAACACACAATTTCTTTAAAACCAAAAGCTTATGAATTGGGAGAAATAATTCATTCTATTTTGGAAGATTATTATAAAAATTTTACTGAACACAATTTTGAAAAAATTGAAGATTTATTTAATAAATATAAAAGTTCAAATCCATTTTTGATTTTAGATTTAGAGATTTGGAAAAAGAAGTTATATGCTTTTTATTTATATGATAAACAAAGGTTAGAAAATAGACAAATTATAGCCCTTGAAAAAACTTTTGACTTGGAGTTTGAAGGTATAAAAATAAGAGGTGTAATTGATAGAATTGATAAATATGATGATATTTATGAAGTAATTGATTATAAAACCTCTTCGACTTTGAGTGTCGATACTTTGAAAAACTATGAAAAAACGGATGATTTTCAATTAGAATTTTATTATTTAGCTATGAATGAACTTTATAAAACATCTAAAATCGAAGCTTATTATTATGATTTGAATAATACAGTTTTAATAAATGAAATTGCACTTGATAAAAAACTTGAGTTATTGTGTGAAAAATTTAATGAAATAAAAGAGATTTCAAAAAATGAAATCTCTTTCTCAAAATGTGAGGATAAATCAAATTGCACTTATTGTGCATATTCAATAATATGTGATAGAGAATAGACAAAAAATATGATATAAATCATATTTTTTCAATTAATATAATAGTAAACTTACGTCTTTTATATTACAAGGAGAAATATGAGTTATTTCAAAAGTTTAAAAATCAAGTCAAAGTTACTAGTAATTACCATTATTCCTATGTTAACAATCATTTTATATTCATGTTTTACAATTAACAATCTTCTTTTAGAAAAAGAAAATCTTTCTTTGACTAACAATCGTATTTTAGAAATGGAATCTCTTTCTAAACTTATACATTCTTTACAAATAGAAAGAGGAATGAGTGTTGGAGTTGTAGCAAAAAAAGATAATGAGGGAAAAACAAAATTATCAGATATAAGAAAAGAAGTTGATTTATCAATTCAAAGTCTTAAAAAGGATAATTCAGTTTTAAGTAATCTTAGTGAGTTAAGTAGTAAAAGAGAGCAAATTAACGCTTTATCTGTTAGTTCAGCTGAAGTGGGTGGCTATTTTTCAAAAATTATTGTTGCTTTGTTAGATTCAACAACAATTATTCCTTCTTTGACCTCTGACATAACAAGTAGAAATTTTTTGCAAATATATACACATTTAGCAACATCAAAAGAGTCTCTAGGACAAATTAGAGCAAATTTAAATGGTGCTTTTACTAATGACAAATTTGTGGAAAAAACTTATGATTCTTATGTAGCTAGTTATGGAGCATATAAAGTAAATTTAAATAAATTTCTAACTCTATCTCCAAATGATTTAAAAGATTTTTATAATAAATCTGTTGAAAATAAAGCTGTTACACAAACTTTTAATATGATTAATCTTGCTTTTGAAAAAGGAAGAGATGGAGGATTTGGTGTAAATTCTCCTTTTTGGTTTGAAAATGTGACAGCAACAATAAATATTTTTAGAGATATTGAATTAAAATTATTTGATACCGTTAAAGAATTAAACCAAAAAAGTATAGATAAAAATAACTCAAATTTTATTTATATGCTTGTTTTTATAACTCTTTTTATTTTAATTATTTTATATCTAACTTTTTTAATTATAAAAGATATAACTTCTTCATTGGCTGATTTTAAAAATGGTCTTTTAATGTTTTTTGATTATCTAAATAAAAAAACATCAAATATTTCAGTATTAAAAGATGATGCAAAAGATGAATTTGGTGAAATGGCAGTTTTTGTAAATGAAAATATAAAACAAATTGAAAAAACTTTACATCAAGATATGGAATTGATTCAAGATGCTGAAGTGGTAATGAATAGGGTAAATAATGGATGGTATTCACAGTTTATAGAAAAATCAACTTCAAATGCTTCTTTGGAAGA
>JAQVLW010000064.1 GCA_028703945.1 Aliarcobacter sp.
TTCTTTACTTTTTTTATTATCTGCTCGTTTGCTTATAAATCTTGATTTTACATAAGATGTTGTTTCATCATTTTCATTGTAAGTGTAAGATAGATTTAAATCAGCCAGTTGTATTACATCTTTGGCTCTTGTAGCTGCCACATAATAGATATTTAGCTCTTCATTTACTCTTAGATATGAGAGTTTGTTTTTTGTGTTTGTTATCTCTTTTTTTGAGATAAAATCATCAGCCATAATAACTTGGTCGTATTCTAAACCTTTTGATTTATGGGTTGTTGTGAAGATAATATCAGCATCTTTTTTATCAGTTACCAAAAACTCTTTTATCTTTTTATTTATTTCAAAAATATTATCTCCGTAAGTATTTATAAACTTGATAATATTTAGATAATCTTGATTTTTTGTATCTTTTGCAAATTGTTCTAGTTCATTTATTGTGTCAAAATCCTTGATTTCATCTATTGTGATTTTGTCATTTTTTTTCTGTTTTAGATAAAAAATTGAATAAACAGTTTGGTTCATAAAAGAATAAGAGTTATAACCACCTTCAAAATAGACTTTCTTTTTATCGTGGATAAAATAGACTAATTGTTGAATCAAACCAAAAGTACTTCTAGCAATCACACAAAATTGTTTAGAAAAATCTATATGATTTTTTCCCATTAAAGTAGTTTTTTCTAAGCCTGAAATTTTAAGAGGTTTTGATGAGTTTATTTCATATAAACTATTTAGATTATTTTGTAAAACTTTGGCGTAATTATCTCCAAATCTAAAACTTTGTGTTAAATCATATGAGGGCAAATCTATTTTATTTAAGGCATTTGTAGCAAATCTAAAGGTATAAATTTGTTGAAATGAATCTCCCACATAAATTCGTCTACAACTTTGATTTTCAACAATTCCAATCATAACATCACTAATATCCTGAGCTTCATCAACCAAAATTAAATCATAAGGAAGATTTGCTGATACTTTTTTATTTAGATAAAACATTTTTAGATAAAAATCATGGGTTGCATCTATAACTTTGTTTTTCATCGCACTCAAAATTGTTTTTAGATGCTCAATTACTCTTGTTTCATTTTTGTTTATTAGTTCAAGTATTTTTGCACCTAACTCTGATTGTTTTTTGTAAGACTCAATTAGTTTTGAATCAAGAGCGATTAAAGAAGAGTTACAATAAAAATTTACTAAATCTTTTATCAAAGCCACATATTCAGGAATAGGATAATAAGCTTTTTGATTTACTATTTGTTCATGGTTTGTTATCACATTTTCTATAACTTGATTTTTTAAATCATGGGCAAGATTGTAGTTATATGCTTCAATTTTATTATAAGCCAATGAATGAATGGTACTTATGTGCATAAAAGGTAAGTTGTACTCTTTTAATTTTTCTTGAAGTGAAGTTTGCAAAGATTTATTATATGCTAGATATAAAATTTTTAGGTGAGAATTCTTTTTTGCATATTCAAGAAGTGTGGTTGTTTTTCCACTTCCAGCAACTGCATTAATTTTAAATGAGAATTTATCACTATTGATTATCTCTTCTTGTTCTTTGGTTAATATCATCTTGGAATTGTAGCAATAAAGACTAAATTGTCGATAAAAATCTTAGAAATTATTTTGAATAGATTCCTCATCTTTTTATGATAGAATTATTATAAGAAATATACAAGGGAAATTAAATGAGTATAAGAAATAAAATTGTTGGAGCATTTTTAATATTGTTGATGTTATCAATAACATCAAGTATTTATGTTTCATATAATATATCAAACATGAAATCAAATGTAAAAGAGTTAGCAGATGTGAATTTTTTAGGAATTACATTTCTTCTTGAAGCAGATAGAGATTCTTATCAATCAAATGTAGCATTACTTCAAATAATGAGTTTAGAAGATAATGAAAAGATAAATAAGATAATAGTAAAAGGTGTAAATGACAATATGCTTCAAATTTCTCAAAGATTTGAAAAATTTAAAGTAAATCTAGCAAATAAATTATCAAGTAGTAAAGATAAGTTTGATGAATTTGATAAATATTATGCCTTAACAAAAACTAATGTAGAAAAAATCTTGGAATTAGTAAAAGATAAAAAAATAGATGATGCAAAAGCCTTTTATTTTGCTACTTATTTAAAAGATTATGAGTCAATGAGAAATATAATTGACCACTTTACGGATGAGACTTATAAAGTTATTGAATCAAATAAAAATGACACTAATGATTTAATTGATTTATCATTAAATATATTTTTGATAATTTCTATATTAGCTATTTTAATAACTATTATTTTCTCATTTGCACTTGGAAAAAGTATTAATAACTCTATTAAAAAGTTAGAAGATGGATTATTGGGATTCTTTGCTTTTTTAAATAAACAAACAAAAGATGTATCTGTACTTGATACAAGTTCAAATGATGAAATTAGCAAAATCTCAGAAGTTGTAAATATAAATATTGATAAAACAAGAAAATTAATAGGTCAAGATGAACAATTAATTTCAGATGTTAAAAAAGTTGTTGAGGTTGTAAAAACTGGTAATTTAAGTATAAAAGTAAATGCTAATACTGATAATGAATCGCTAGAAGAGTTAAAAATAATTTTTAATGAGATGTTAAAAGTTATCTCAGAAAAAGTTTCAACAGATATAAATAAAATTGAGGGTGCATTAACACAGTTCCAAAATCTAAACTTTGCATATAGAATTCCAGATGCAACAGGACAAACAGCAATTGGATTAAATTCTTTAGCAAAAGTTATAAGTGATATGTTGGTTTTAAATAAAACAAATGGTTTATCACTTCAAGATAGTGCAGATTTCCTTTTATCAAATGTGGATAAATTAAGTAGAGCTTCAACACAAGCAGCCGCAAGTATAGAAGAAACAGCAGCAGCTTTAGAAGAAATTACAGGAAATATGGCAAGCAATACACAGAATGTAATACAAATGGTTTCTTATGCAAATGAACTTACAAATTCTGCAAATGAGGGACAAAAACTTGCAAGTGAAACAACAGTGTCAATGGATGAAATAAATACTCAAGTAAATGCAATAAATGAAGCAATCACAGTAATTGACCAAATAGCATTTCAAACAAATATTCTTTCACTAAATGCAGCAGTAGAAGCAGCAACAGCAGGAGAAGCAGGAAAAGGATTTGCAGTAGTTGCAGCAGAAGTGCGAAATCTAGCTTCAAGAAGTGCAGATGCAGCTAAAGAGATAAAATCACTAGTTGGAAATGCTACAAATAAAGCAAATGATGGTAAAAATATAGCTGGTAAAATGATTGCTGGATATGGTGGATTAACAGATAATATCACAAAAACAATGCAACTAATAAAAGGTGTAGAAGTAGCTATAAAAGAGCAACAACAAGGAATAGAGCAAATTAATAATGCAATTAATTCACTTGATCAACAAACACAAGCAAATGCAATGGTTGCTAGTCAAACTAAAGATATTGCGAATCAAACACAAAGTATAGCTTTAACTATTGTTACTGATGCAGATGAAAAAGAGTTTGAGGGAAAACATAATGTTAAAGCAAAAAAATATGATGGGCAAGTTGTTTCAAATCAAACAATAACTTCAAAACCACAACCTAAAAAAACTGAAGCAATAGTAACTGTAAAAAAGGAAGTTAAAAAAGAGATAACAGCTAATACAAAAGACAATGATGAATGGGAGAGTTTTTAAACTCTGCCCAGTAAAGTTAAACAAATAATCGTTTATCTTCTACTTTTTTAATATCTGAATAATTATCTAAATAATCAAGATAAGTAATCAGATATTTTCTACTTAAATCAAATCTTTCTTTAAAGTTTGGAATTCCAATAAATCCATCATCTTTTATAATTTCTTTCATTGCTCTTACAATTTTATTTAAACTTTCAAAATGAATAAATAAATTATGTTGTAGTCGTATTACTTGTTTTTTTGCGGTTAATGATTTTAAAATATCATCACCTAATTTTCTATCTAAATCTAAATCATCATATATATTATAAGGTGCAGTTGGCGTTATATCTTCTTGTTTTAATCTTTCTAAAACAATATCTTCTAAATCTTTTGCAAAATCCTCTTTGATATTTGCATTTTTATACAATGAAACATCTCTTATTAAAAAGTTCTCAGCTTCAAGTTCATCTAATGCACTTTGAATAAATGCAATACTTGCCCATTTTAATCGTAAGCCAATTGAAGTATTTGAAAGCAGGGCATAAGTATTTTTTGTATAAATTTCTTTTATAAAATCTTTTATAAATTTTTTTGTAGAAAGAGGGTAAATAACTAACTCTTTTTCATCTATAAAAACATCTTGCATTTTTTTTGCAAACTCTATTGCTTCACCATGAGAAAGTGCAAATCTTTGAGTTGAAGAGATTATTCCTAAACCTTTTTTGTGGGCTTCTAGTAGTTCTTTATAGGCATTTGTAAAATCTTTTTTGTTTAAAGCTTCTAATAAATTTCTTTTTTGATTTTTTTTCATTGGGTCGATTATTGGATTTAATACAATTCCGCCACAAATCGTATCATTTGCATTTCTTAATAAGATTTTTTCACCAAAAATTGTATATAGATTTTCATTTGCTTTTATTGTTGCAAAACCTTCTTCAATGTTTGTAATACAATCAAAAAGTAAAACTTTTACTTCTATTTTTTTTGCTCCAATAAATAAAGAGTAGGTTTGATTGTGATTTAATTTTTTCCCTTTTAAACATTTAAAAGATATGTCAATTCCATCAAATCCTCTAATATGACCTTTTTTTGTAATCAAATCACCTTTATTTATGTGGGAAATATTTACACCTTGTAAATTTAAAGCAGCTCTATTTGAGATATTTGCTTCAAGACTATTTTGGTTATGAACTTGAATATTTTTTATTTTTGTCTCTTTTTGAGATTGGCAAATATATAGTTTTTCATCAAGTTCACATTTTTTCCCTAAAACAGTGCCTGTTACCACTGTTCCAATTCCTTTTGGTGAAAAAACTCTATCAACATAAAATCTAAAAAAATTCTCTTCTTGTTTTGTACTATTGTTTATAGAAAAAAGTTGGTTTTTTAGTTTTTCGATTGAAGTTTCATCATAAATAGATACACAACTTACGAATTTTATTTCAAAATCAAAATTTGCTAAGAACTCTAAAATCTCATCTTTTTTTATAATTAATTCATCATTTGTAATTAAATCTTTTTTTGTAATAACTACAATTAACTCTTTTAATCCTAGAAGATTAATAATTTCTATGTGCTCAACAGTTTGTGGTTTTATTCCCTCAGCAGCACTAACTACAAGCATTACATAATCAAATCCAAAAGCACCTGCAATCATATTTTTTACAAGTTTTTCATGTCCTGGAACATCAATAAAAGCAATATTTTGTTGCCCTTTTGTCATATTTGAAAAAGATAAATCAATAGTGATTCCTCTTTGTTTTTCTTCATTTGTGCTATCACCTTCAAAACCATTTAAAGCTTTAATTAGTGCGGTTTTACCGTGGTCAATATGACCTGCTGTTCCTATAATAATATTTGACATTAGTTCGCTCTTTGAAATATTTTTTTAATAATAACAGCTATTTCTTCTATTTCATTTTCTTGAATAGTTCTGAAATCAAGTAGAAGTTTCTCATTTTCTATTCTTGCTATTAGATTATTTTTTCTAAAAAGTTTTTCTAGTTGGTTTGGTTTGTAGGTTTCATCTTTAATACAAAGTGCAATTGATGGTATTTTTTTATTTGGAGTTGTTCCTCCACCAATTAAAGTTTGAGTTTTTATAATTTCACATTTACAAATATCTTTTATTTTTTCAAAAAGACTATTTGCATTTTGTTCTAAAGTTTCAAGAGTTGCAAAAAGCATATTTAAAGTTGGAATATCATGAAGTTCATTTTTTAAGTATGAATTTAGAGTATCTTCTAAAATACTAAGAGTTATTTTATCAACCCTTAACATTCGTAAAAGTTGATTCTTTTTGATTTTTTCAATTAGTTCTTTTTTTCCAATTATGATTCCAGCTTGAACACTTCCTAAAAGTTTATCACCTGAAAAACTCAAAAGAGAAGGATTATATTTCATGATTTCTAAAATAGATGGTTCTTTTTGAGATAGATTAAAAGGTAAATCAATAATATGTCCACTTCCCATATCATAGTAATCAATTATGTTGTTTTCATTGGCTATTTTTACAATTTCTTCAAAATCAACTTCACTTGTAAATCCTTCGATTGAATAGTTTGATTTATGTACTTTCATAAGCATTGATGTGTTTTCATTTATAGAATTTTCATAATCACTTAAATGAGTTTTATTTGTAGTCCCAACTTCTTTTAAAATAGCTCCGCTTTGATTCATAACTTCAGGAACTCGAAAACTTCCTCCAATTTCTACAAGTTCTCCCCTGCTTACAACTACTTCTTTATTTTTTGCAAAGGTATTTAAAATCAAAAAAACAGCACTTGCATTGTTATTTACAACAATTGCATCTTCGCAGCCTGTTAAATTTTGAAGAGTTTTTACAATATGAGAATATCTTTCACCTCTTTTACCCTCAAGTAAATCATATTCAAGATTGTTGTAAGAAGTTGCTATTTCTATGGCTTTTTCTAGACTTTTTTTGTTTATTAAACTTCTACCAAGATTTGTGTGAATTATGATTCCTGTGGCATTTATCAAAGTTTGTAATGACGGAGCTGTGATCGATTCATACTCTTTTAGTACATTTAAAACAATTGTATTTTCATCTATATTTTGGATTTTATTATTCAGTATATCTTCTCTTAAATTTGCTATTATTTTTTTTGAAATTTTAGTAATTAAAGTTGTAGATAATCCTTCAAAAGCTTTGTTTATGATAAACTTATCAACCTTTGGAATGGATTTTAGTAAAGACATTTTTACCCTTTCAGATTGTTTTAAAATTGTTTTATGTAATATTCACTTGTTAATAAGTGGGAGGTTAGTGTACCTGGTGGGCACCACAGGCTTCAACCCTGATTGACGGTTTATGTGTAATACGCCGTGGTAGGTTCGATTCCTACACCTTCTCGCCACTTTAAATTCAAATAATTATATCTTATCCACAATACTAAAAAGCTTAACTTAGGTAAAATTTTTTTTACTTATTTCTTAAAAACCAAAAATTGCTTCTCAATATATTTTAGATATAATCTCGACTGTTTATAGTATAAAATTCAAGGAAAAAAATGAAAAAAGTATTTTTAGGCTTAATAGTTTTAGTTGTATTAGTAGGTACAATAATTTTTATTAATAAACCTCTATCTTCAAATGACTCAAAACAAAATGTTCAAAATAATAAAGAAAAACCTAATTTAGGATTTGAAACTTTACAAGATAAAGCTAAAAAAGGCGATTCTAAGGCTCAAAATGAATTAGGAAATTTGTATGCAAATGGTTCAATTACAGACCCTACAAATAAAGCAGCTTTAAAATTGTTTGAACAATCAGCAAATCAAGGATATGCAGAAGCTCAATATAATCTGGGAACTATGTATCAAAATGCTATTGGAGTAGATCAAGATTTAAAAAAAGCAGTTATGTATTTTAAATTAGCTGCTAATCAAGGGCATAAAGAAGCAAAAGAGAATCTTGAAATATTATGTGAACAAGATTCTACTTTATGCAATTAATTTAGTGAATAATTATAGGCGTAATTCCTCTTGGGATTACTTGTCCTATAATATTTGCATATCCAAATGACAACTCTTCTATTTCTTTTATATACTCTTTTGCATCTTCTTCTTTCATAGCAATTAATAATCCGCCAGAAGTTTGAGCATCACAAAGTAAAGCTTTGCAATGAATTGATAAATTATTCATATATGTAATTTTATCTTCTACATATTTCATATTTCTTTTTGTTCCACCTGGAATTACATCATCATTTGCTAAATCAATTGCTTCATAAACCATTGGAACATTATTGCATGAAATTGAAAATGAAACTAGCTCATTTATACACTCTAAAGCATGACCCATAAGTCCAAATCCTGTAACATCTGTACATGAACTTACATCATATTTTCTCATTATTTTTGATGGTAAGAAGTTTAAACTAGCCATTATTTTTGCGCAATCTTTAATACTATCTAAAGGTAATAAATCTCTTTTTATTGCTGTTGATAAAATTCCCATTCCTAAAGGTTTTGTTAAAACTAATACATGACCAATTTGGGGCGTATTATTTCTAATAATTTTATCTGGATGAATCATCCCTGTAACTGATAAACCATAATACATTTCAGGTGACTCAATAGTGTGACCACCTAATAAAACTCCACCACACTCTTTGATTTTTTCATTTCCACCTTTTAATATTAGCCCTAAAGCTTCTTTTGATATGTTTTTTTTATCAAAACCTACAATATTCATAGCTGTTTTTACATCAGCACCCATTGCAAACACATCACTAAGTGCATTTGCAGCTGCTATTTGTCCATAAATATATGGGTCATCAACAACTGGCGTAATAAAATCAAGTGTTTGAACTATGGCTTGTGATTCATTTATTTGATAAACACTAGCATCTTCACTTGTATCAAAACCTACTAAAATTCTTTCGTCATTTGGTACTAAACCGCAAATAGTTTGTTTGAGATCACCCGGACCCATTTTTGCAGCTCAACCAGCAGCTTGAACGAATTTTGTTAGTTTATATTCATTATTCATAAAACTAATCCTTGCAATATTGCAATTTTTTGGTGCCAATTATAACAATATTTTTATTAAATTGTAGATTAAATAAGTAAATTATTTTTTACTTTTTAAGCTTTCGTTTATAAATGATATATTAATATTTGGTAAATTTAGTTCAAGACCATAGGTTATGGTTTGACATAAAGAGAGCTTTTACTCACTTTATCTCTTAATAGAACAAAAACTATTAGAGGTTAATCCCGCATGAAAAGAAGAACATTTTTAAAAGGCTCAGCAATCCTATCATCTGCTGTTTTATTAGCTCCTAATTTTGCTTTTGCAAATAAAGAAAAAAATCCATTTGGAATTAGTACAAAACCTAGAAAATTTAGTATTTTAAATAACTATTCAATCAATCCATCTTCTGAAATAACACAATTATGGATTCCTTTACCAAAAGATGAAAGTTATCATAAAGTTGTATCTTTTGCTTATAAAGGAAATTTTACTGAAGCAAAAGTTGTAAAAAATGATTATGATACAAGAGTTTTATATGTAAAATGGGATAAATCAGATAAAAAATCTGAATTAGAAGTTTCGTTTGATGTAATTATGCAAGAAAGAACTACTGATTTTTCAAAAGCTACATCAAATACAAATTATCCAAGTGACATAAAAGTTTATTTAGAAGGAACAACACATGTTCCTGTTACATCTGGTTTACAAGATTATGCAAAAAATATAATAAAGAATTTAAAAACACCACTTGAAAAAGCACAAGCTATTTATGATTGGACAGTTAGCACTATGTATAGAGATGAAAGTGTAAAAGGTTGTGGAATTGGTGATGCTAAAAAATCAATTGAAGAAAAAAT
>JAQVLW010000001.1:0-59737 GCA_028703945.1 Aliarcobacter sp.
AGCTAAGGCATTTTGTTGAGTAGCTTGATCAAGTTCAGTAACTGCATCATTAATTTGTTCAATTCCTGATTGTTGTTCTTTACTTGCATCTGTAATATTATTAATTAAAGAAATAGTATTATTTATATTATCATTTAATTTTGCATAACCATCAATCATTTGAGATGCTATTTCTTTTCCATGATTTGCTTTTGAAGTTGCAGTTACAACTAGGTTTTTAATTTCTTTTGCTACATCCGCGCTTCTTGCTGCTAGATTTCGAACTTCTCCTGCAACAACAGCAAATCCTTTTCCAGCTTCACCAGCAGTTGCTGCTTCAACAGCTGCATTTAGTGAAAGAATATTAGTTTGGAAAGCAATTTGATCAATTAAACTTATAGCATTATTTATTTCATTTACTTGAACATTAATCTCTTCCATAGAATTAGCTGTTTCATCAGCTAATTTTCTTCCTTCATTCGAAGCTATATTCACTTCTTTTGCAAACATAGCCATTTTATTTGTATTTTCTGTATTATTTATAATAGTACTTGTAATTTCTTCTAAAGCAGCAGCTGTTTCTTCTAATGAAGCTGCTTGTTGATTTGAAGAAACTGACAGATTATTTGAAGCAGTTGTTAATGTTTCAACATTTTCATTTAAAGAATTAGCAGTAAGACTAATAAGGGCAACAAATTCAGAAACAGAACTTCCCCCAATGCTCTAATACCTAATAATAAAGAACCTGTTTTACCACTTAGATTATTTGTTTTTACTTCAAATGCAAAATTTGCATTACCATATTCTGTTAATATTTCTAATGCATAATCAATATCTTGATTAAATTTATCCATACTTTCATTAAGTAGTTTTGTAACTTCTGCAACTTTTGAATCATTGGGAGCTTTTTCTATTCTATAACCTAAAAAACCAATTTTTAGTTTTTCTAAAACATTTACAATCTCATCTCTAATCAAGTTATCTTGATTTGAGTTATTTAGTTTCATTTCGCAGTCATCTTTAATCTCATTAATTTCAAATTCTAATTTTGAATAGCCTTTGTTTAATTCAAATAATAAAAATGCCGATGCAACAATTGCCATTACTGAAACAATCCATAATGTAATATTATTTGCAATAAAACATGAAATTAAAGTCAAAATTGACAACATTAAAAATAAAAGAATAAATCTGTTTCTCAAAAAAACTCTTGTAGAAAAAATTATATAATCATAAACATTATATATTAACTATCCTCTTTAACAGATAAAAGTATAGATGAAAGGAAATAGATATTACAGTTTATGATATTTTTTAGGAGTAAACTTAAATAATTCATAACCAAAGGTATCATTATCTAGGGTGGGTCAAATATACTTAAAACTATTTTTAACTACGCATATTGAACAAGGATGAGATATTAAGAGTAAAAAAATTCCCAGTAAATATTGAGGGTGAAAAAACACCCTCAGATAGAATTATTGTCTTTGTTTAATTTGATGAGCTAAGAACTCTTCTTTGTTGATATTTCCATCTTTATTGGTATCAATCTCTGAAAATGTTGGTTGATTACCAACATTTTTCATCATTCTACCTTCCGATGATTTTTCAGCCATTCGTTTTTCTCGAGCTTCATCCATCTCTTTAGCATTAATCATGCCATCTTTATTTAAGTCAAAATCTTCAAAGTTAGGCATATTGAATCCTTGCCCCATGCCTCTATTACTTTGGTTATTTGGTAATTCTTGTGCAACAACTGCACTTGTTAAAGCTGATAAAGAACCAATAACTACTAAACTTAACTTAAATATTTTTACAATATTTTTCATAATCTTGTCCTCCTTATTTTGGTACCATATTGTACTCTTTTATTTTAAAATAATTTTTACATCATTCAAACTTTTCAAATCAGCAAAATTATTTAATAGTGTTGCCAATTGAACAACATCATTATTTTTCATTCTTATACATCCAGCTGATTCATTTGTTCCTATTGTATTTTCATTTAGTGTTCCATGAATTCGATATGTACTTTTTCCATCAACTTCATGGGTAAGATTTATTTTTGCAGCACCCATATAGTTGTATTTATTTCCAGGAGGAACAACACTTGGAAGAAAAATTCCTCTTTTTTTAAAACTATTAATTGTATCTTGTGTTGGATACCAAACTGGATTTAAGGATATTTTGCTAACTTTTCCTAATCCAAAAGGTTTTTTAATATTATCTTTTCCTGTTGATACTCTATAAGTTTTTATATCTTTTATTTGATTATCTATTTTTGCTTTTACACTCATATAATTATTTATAGAATCAACTTCTATTAAAATTTCTTCATATTTTGCTACATTTAAAAGAGGATTTGAACTATCTTCTTTTTTTATTTTAGCTTTCTCTATTTTTTCCACTTTTACAGGAACTTCAGGTTTTTCTACTTTTTCATAAGTTGTTACTCTTTGAACTTTTTCAATCGTATCAACAAGTTTTTCTAATTTTTCAACTTTTGGAGCTTCTACAACCTTTTCAATTTCTTTTGGTTTTTCTATTTTTTCAGGAGCTTTTTTTGACTCTTTTTGCTCATCTGCTTTATCAAACTCATCCATACTTATTTGTCTTAATTCTTCAATATATTCTAACTCTTGTTTTGAATAAACAACTTGTTTTTTTTGTTTTTTAGTAATTTCAGTAGAAAGATTTTGTCCCTCTTCAAAAGGATATGATTGTACTAATTGCAACTCTTCGGCTTTTGGATAAATTGAAACCAAGTCTATTAATTTTTCTCTTTTTTTAGTTTTATTTGTAGTTTCATTATTCATTACAATCTCTTCAATAGGAGTATTTAAATCAATAATTTGTTCATTCTTTTGTTTTAAAATTAGGACGTTATTTGGTATCTTTTTTATAAAAGGCATTTGTTTTTTCACATATGACGATGCCATTTTTATGGCATACTTAGCGCTATTTTCATCAGTAAAAATACCAAGATTTGTTAGGTATTTTCCATTTTCTTTTACTATAAAAACATCTGATTTTACATCATTTGCTAAAACTTTATATTTACAAGTTAGTGCATTGTCAAGACTAAAAGTTGTACAAACCGAAATTGTATATTTTTCATTTGTTGCATAAACAGATGAGATACTGTTAAGCATAAATAATAAAGGTAAAACTTTTTTTATCATAATTTTATCTTATTCCCTATTTGTGTCGTTTTGCTATTTTACCTTTTAATTCTTATAAACTTGCAAAATAACTTACAATATTAAATAAAATAATAAAATCTTTGTATTATAAAATAATAAATATGCTAAACTTGCAGATTAATTCAAACCCGTTATTATAAGGAATATTTATGTTATCAAACGACAATTTAATTGACTTAAGTTCAATAAAATATCAAACAACTTGTAAACCAATATCAAGAATATTTACTTTACTTACAATTCCTACTGCTTTATTTGCAATAATAATTTTATGTTATTTAGGAAAATTACCTTTAAAAGTAGAGATTCATAGTGTTATTTTAATAGGATTTATTTATTTTATTTATTTATTTTTTATAATACACAATGCTTATTATGTTTCATGCAAATTTAAAACTCAATATACAGCGATGTTTTTTTCATTAAAAGAGTATGTTGATAATAATTTATTAACAATTGATAATTCTACAAAAGCAAATGGAAGTTTTGACGACTTTTTAAAAGATTACACAAGTAACTTAAGAAATACAAATTTTTCATCAATTGCATCAGGAATTTTCCCAACACTTGGAATTTTAGGAACTTTTATTTCAATCGCTCTTAGTATGCCAGATTTTTCATCTGGAACTACAATTGCACTTGAGCAAGAAATTTCACATCTTTTAGGTGGAGTTGGAACTGCATTTTATGTTTCAATTTATGGAATATTTTTATCAATTTGGTGGACTTTTTTTGAAAAAATTGGAATGAGTAGATTTGAACATGATACTTTTTTAATCAAAGAATCAACTAAATCATTTTTCTGGACAAGAATTGATATTGAATCAATTCACATAAAAAGTAACCTTGATAATTTTTCTAAAATGTCAGAGGTATTTGATAAATTAACTTCAAGTAACATGATGGATAATATAAATCATCTAATTGAAAAAAGAGTTGAAATTTTAGATGAAATTCTAAAAAAAGAG
Organism: Aliarcobacter sp.; assembly: GCA_028703945.1. GTDB lineage: Bacteria > Campylobacterota > Campylobacteria > Campylobacterales > Arcobacteraceae > Aliarcobacter. The sequence goes on from JAQVLW010000001.1 coordinate 4,151, forward strand.
TTGATTTTATCAACAAAAATTAGTGAAAATATTGATAATAATGAAAAATTATCTACAATGTTAAAAGATATGACTTTAAACATGAGTACAACTATCAAAAGTTTTGAACAACAAAAAGATTCATATACTCTTAGTGCTCAGCTTTTAAATAATAGTATTGGAAAATTAAATGGTCATTTAGACAATTTAAGTTCAGATAATCTAAAAGCAATTTATTCAAATATTGTTAAAAGTATTGAAACTATGAAAAGTGATATGGAAAAAATCGAGTGGAAATTTAAACAAGGTTTAGATGAATATGACACTAAATTTACAGATAAATTACAAACTTCCCTAGAATCAATAGACCAACAAACAGTAAAAATAATAGAAGATTTAACGCAATTTAAAGAACTATCAAAGTAGATAAAAATGTACAATAACGAACAAAAAAACGAAGAAAACTTCTGGATTTCTTATGCAGATTTGATGGCAGGTTTACTTTTTGTATTTATTTTAGTTCTTGGAGCTATTGTAATAAAATATGTTTATTCGCAAAATAACTTAGAAAAAGAGAAACTAGCCCTAAATCAAAGTCAAGAAGAACTAATAAATAAAAATGAAGTTTTAAATAAATTAAATACTTTAATAAAAAATCTTGAAGCTGAAAAATCAGAATTATCAACTCAGTTATCAAAATCAAATGAAACAATTAATCTAAATAATGAAGAATTTCAAAAATTAAAAGATGTTTTATTGGGTTATGAATTAAAAGATAAAGAACAAACAACTGAACTTGAAAATAGACAAAACCAGATAACTTTAAAAGATAGTGAACTTACAGTTTTAGTAAATAAACTTTTAGAACAAGAAAAGGCTCACCAAAAAACCGTTGAAGAGTTTGATATTACAAAAGCGAAAATTAAAACTTTAACTGGAATAAAAATTAATGTTATCAAAAAACTAAAAGAAAAATTAGGAAAATCTATAAATATAGATGAAAAAAGTGGAGCTATAAAATTCTCTTCAAATATTTTATTTGACCAAGGTGCATATAAACTAAAAGAAGAATCAAAAAAAGAGTTAAATGGAGTATTAAAAAACTATATATCAACTCTACTTGAAGATAAAGAGATTAGAAAATATATCCATGGAATAACTATTGAAGGGCATACAAATAGTGATGGTTCGTATTTAAGTAACTTACAGCTTTCCCAACAAAGAGCCTTGGAAGTTATGCAATTTTTATATGAATCAAATACGATAAATAAAGAATTATTAAATAAATATGTAAGTTCAAGTGGGAAATCATCTTCTGAGTTAATTTATAATAAAGATGGTTCTGAAGATAAAGATAATTCAAGAAGAATTGAGATTAAATTTATCATCAAAAATGATGAAGCAGTAAAAGAACTTCAAAATTATTTAGGAGAAAAAGAGTAATGGAAATATCAAAAGAAACTCTTTATAAACCCAAAAAACTTGAAGCGCTAAGGGCCGATGTAAGCGAAAAACTAAAGAAGAAAAGTAGATTTTCTTTCTTTAGAAAAATCAAGAGATTCTTTTTTGGGAAATAAACTCTTTTATATTACTTGCTACCATTTGAACAAGTCTATTTCTAGCTTCAATACTTGCCCAACCAATATGTGGAGTTAATAAAAGTCTATCTTTATTTTTCACTTTTAAAAGTGGATTATCTTCTAAGATTGGCTCAACAGCAACAACATCAATTCCACAATAAATCTCTTTTTCATCTATAATTTTTGCTAAATCAGGCTCATTTATAATTCCACCTCGACCAAGATTTAATAAAATTGCTCCATCTTTGATATTTTTCATATTTTTATAATTTAATAAATCTTTTGTATTTTCATTTAATGGACAATGAATACTTATAATATCGCAAGTACTTAATAACTCATCTAAACTAACTTGTTTATATTCACTATTAGAATTTTTTCCACTTGTTGAAAAATACATCACTTCACAATCAAAAGCTCGTGCTTTTTTTGCAAAATTTCTTCCAATATCACCAAGTCCAATAATTCCTACTTTTTTACCATCAAGTTCAAAAAATGGTTTATCTATATGTGTAAAAATTTGCGATTTTTGCCAATTACCAACATCCACATATTTTTTATAATAATCAAGTTTTTGTACTATATGAAAAATCATAGAAAAGGCTAATTGAACTACGCTTGAACTTGAATATCCAGCTACATTTTTCACTTCAATATTTTTTTGTTTTGCAAACTCTAAATCCACATTATTTGTTCCTGTTGCACTAATACAAATAAGTTTCAAATTTGAATTATCCATAACTTCTTTTGAAATCACTACTTTATTTGTGATTACTATATCTGTGTCTTTTAATCTATTTATGGTTTGAGTCTCATTTGTAATCTCATAACTAGTTACTTCACCTAAAGAGTCAAAGACACTCAAATCAATATCAAATCCTAAAGTTGCTCTATCTAAAATTACTATTTTCATATTTTTCTCCTAATTTCTTCTTTGTCCTGGTTTTGGTGGTGTTACTTCTTTTTGTAAATCAATACTTAAATTATTATAAAAAAGCTCTCCGTAGTTTGTTTCTCTATTTATCATCTCATAAGCTTGTTTAATGTCATTCCCATATTTAACTGCATCTTGTAAAATCTTGATAATTTTTACAGATTCTAAAAAGTTCACATGAGAAGGTGCTTCAAGTGGTGAACTATAATATTTATGCATTCGCTCAACCAATGATTTATTTCTAATTTCAATAAAAACTGATTCTATTGGCGATTTAAAAAATAGAATTTTTTGTTTTACATTTATAGAAATATATGTTGTTTCCATTCCATATACTTTTCTTGAGAAAGAGTCAAATAGAAATAATTTTTTATTATAGTTATTGTTAAATAATTCATAAATAAGTTCAAGTATTTTTATCTTCTCTTCTTTTGTATAAAAGTTTCCAATAATTGCAAAACAAAAAGATAAAATCGATTTTATCGAATACCATTCAGTTGTGTCATAGTCATATCTTAACATTTGATCAATTCTTGCTTGCTTTAATTCTTCTATATCAGAACTATTTGTAGTTTTGTACACTTTTTGTACAGCTGAATCCCTATACATCGGTCCTGGGAATTGAGCTTGTATAACAAATCTTCTATTTTGTTCCTGTTCTAATATGTATTTTAATCTTCCTTGATAATCTTCATCAATAATTCTTACTTCTTTTTGAGGTATTTGAGTTATTGATTTTAAGAACTCTTCACCATTACAACCATCTTCCCAAACATAATCTGGATACCTAAATGTTTGACAAATTTTATCCTTTATTTCTTTATTTGGTTCAATATCAGTTACCTTATCAATCCACGATGTAACCGTTCTTCTATCTTTGTTTATTAAAACTGCAAATTTAGAAATACTTAAGTTTGACCTTTTGAAAATTTCTATGAATTTTTCTATTGAATTTTTATAATTCATGACAACACCTTAAATGTAATATTTATTGCATTGTACTATTTTATAGCAAAAAAGCAAATATTGTACATACTCTTGCATTTATGAAATAAATTGTAATTTATCTTTCAAAATCATACATCACTACTATGTATAAATCATGTATAATTACTTACAACTTAAATTTAAAGGATGTGTATGAGCGCAGGAAAAAAATTTAGAGAAGCCTTGAAAGAAGAGTCTCCTTTACAAATCGTAGGAACTATTAATGCTTACCAAGCATTACAAGCAACAAAAGTAGGACATAAAGCAATTTACCTATCAGGTGGAGGTATTGCTAATGCTTCTTACGGTTTACCAGACTTAGGTATGACAATGATCGAAGATGTTTGTATTGATGTTAGAAGAATTACTTCTATTTGCGATACTCCATTAATTGTTGATGCTGATACTGGTTGGGGACATGCATTTAATGTTGCAAGAACTGTTAAAGAATTTATCAGATCAGGTGCTGCTGGTATGCATATTGAAGATCAAGTTGCTGCAAAAAGATGTGGACACAGACCAAATAAAGAGTTAGTATCTACTGAAGAAATGTGTGACAGAATTAGAGCTGCGGTTGATGCTAAAATGCAATTAGACCCAGATTTCTATATTATTGCTAGAACTGATGCTCACGCATCTGAAGGTCAACAAGCTGCAATCGACAGAGCAAAAGCTTATGTTGAAGCTGGAGCTGACGCTATTTTTGCAGAAGCTGTTCATACTTTAAAAGAATACAAAGAATTTACAGATCAAATGAGTGTTCCTGTTTTAGCGAACATTACTGAATTTGGAGCAACTCCAATGTTTACTACTGAAGAATTAGCTTCTGTTGGAATTGATATGGTTCTTTACCCATTATCAGCATTTAGAGCAATGAATAAAGCTGCACTTGCTGTTTACCAAGAATTAAAAGACAAAGGTACTCAAGAAGGTGTTCTTGATACAATGCAAACAAGAATGGAATTATACGATATGTTAAATTACCATGCTTATGAGCAAAAAATGGATGAATTATTTTCAAAAGGTAAAGCTAAGTAATTAGCTTTATCAGACCAATATAAAACAAAATTAAACTTTAACTAAGGAGAAAATATGAGTACTGAAACAACTTCGGGGTTTAAACCAAAAAAATCTGTTGCACTTTCTGGAACTTCTGCTGGAAATACAGCTCTTTGTTCAGTTGGAAAAAGCGGAAATGACTTACATTATAGAGGGTATGATATTTTAGAATTTGCTGATAAAGCAGAATTTGAAGAAATTGCATATTTAATTGTTCATGAAAAATTACCAAATATTGCAGAGTTAACAGCATACAAAGCTAAACTTAGATCTTACAGAGAGATTCCAAATGGTGTTAAAGTAGCACTTGAGCAATTACCAAAAACTTGTCATCCGATGGATGTTATGAGAACTGGTTGTTCAGTACTTGGAGCTTTAAATCAAGAGAAAGAAGAGCATCCAAAAAATGAAGCTCAAGATATTATTGATAGATTAATGGGATCATTTTCTTCTATTTTATTATACTGGTACCACTTTGCTTATAATGGAAAAAGAATTGATGTTGTAACTGATGATGATACTGTTGGTGGACATTTCTTACATTTATTACATGGTGAAAAACCAAGAGAATCTTGGGTTAAAGCTATGCATGTATCTTTAATTCTTTACGCAGAACATGAATTTAATGCTTCAACATTTACTTCAAGAGTAATTGCTGGTACAAATTCAGATATGTATTCTTGTATCACAGGTTCTATTGGAGCTTTAAGAGGTCCAAAACATGGTGGAGCTAATGAAGTTGCATTTAGAATTCAAGAAAGATATTCTTCAGCTGATGAAGCAGAAGCTGATATTAAAGCAAGAATGGCAAAAAAAGAAATTATTATCGGATTTGGACATCCAGTTTATACTATTTGTGACCCAAGAAACGTAGTAATTAAAAAAGTTGCTGAAACTTTATCTAAAGAAAACAACGACACATTAATGTATGACGTTGCAGAAAGAATTGAATCAGTAATGTGGGAACAAAAGAAAATGTTCCCAAATCTAGACTGGTTCTCAGCAGTTTCTTATAACCAAATGGGAATTCCAACAGATATGTTTACTCCAATTTTCATTATCTCAAGAGTTACTGGATGGGGTGCACACGTAATTGAGCAAAGAGAAGATGGAAAAATTATTAGACCATCAGCTACTTACACAGGACCTGAAGGTTTAAAATTCGTTCTATTAAAAGATAGAAAATAATTATCTTTTCTCTCAAAGTATAGAAAAGAACTTACAAAATATACAGTGCTAATCTTAGCAAAACAAAAGGATGGGAGAAATTCCATCCTTTTTTAAAATTAAATATATGGATATAAAATATGACAAACGAAAAATATCTTAAAGACCTTGCTGGTATTGATGGTGTTAAATATTATGATGTAAAAAGTGCTGTTGAGGATATTACTCCTGGTTCTTTTGCAAAATTAAACTACACATCAAGAGTATTAGCAGAAAACTTAATTAGAAAATGTCCAAGTGCTGATTTAAAAGATTCTCTTATTCAATTAATTGAAAAAAGAACAGATAAAGATTTCCCTTGGTTCCCTTCACGTGTAATCTGCCACGATATTCTTGGACTTACCGCTTTTGTTGACCTTGCAGGGTTAAGAGAAGCAGTTGCACTAGGTGGTGGAGATCCACAAAAAGTAAATCCAGTAGTTCCTACTCAATTAATCGTTGACCACTCATTAGCAGTTGAGTGTGGTGGATTTGACCCAGATGCTTTCCAAAAAAATAGAGATATTGAAGATAGAAGAAATGCAGATAGATTCCACTTTATTAACTGGGCTAAAGAAGCATTTAATAATGTTGATGTTATTCCTCCAGGTAATGGAATTATGCACCAAATTAATCTTGAAAAAATGTCTCCAGTTGTTCACAATATTGATGGTATTGCATCTCCTGATACATTAGTTGGAACTGACTCACATACTCCTCATGTTGATGCACTAGGTGTTATCGCTGTTGGTGTTGGTGGATTAGAAGCTGAAAACGTAATGTTAGGAAATCCTTCTTATATGAGGGTTCCAGAAATCATTGGTGTTAATATTGTAGGTGTTAGATCTGAAGGTATAACTGCTACTGATATTGCACTTTCTATGACTTCTTATTTGAGAGATAACAATGTTATTTCTGCATACTTAGAATTCTTTGGAACTGGAATCAAATATCTTGATTTAGGAGATAGAGCAACTATTTCAAATATGACTCCTGAATATGGGGCAAGTGCTGCTATGTTTGCTATTGATGATAGAACAATTGACTATTTAAGAATCACAGGAAGAGAAGCAAAACAAGTTAAACTTGTAGAAGCTTATGCAAAAGCAAATGGTTTATGGGCTGATTCTTTTGCACACGCTACATATGCTAGAACTATTGAGTTTGATTTATCAACAGTTACAAGAACACTAGCTGGTCCATCACAACCTCATAAATTACTTCCTACTTCAACTTTAGAAGCAGCAGGTATTTCTAAACATATCACAATTACTGATGATGTTATGCCTGATGGTGCTGTTTTAATTGCTGCAATTACTTCATGTACAAATACATCAAATCCAAGAAATGTTGTTGCGGCTGGGTTATTAGCTAAAAAAGCAAATGAACTAGGATTAACAAGAAAACCATGGGTTAAATCTTCATTAGCACCAGGTTCAAAAGTTGCTGAATTATACTTAAAAGAATCAGGATTATTACCAGAACTTGAAAAATTAGGATTTGGAATTGTAGGTTTTGCTTGTACTACTTGTAATGGTATGTCAGGTGCACTTGATCCAAAAATTCAACAAGCTGCTGCTGATGCTGGTATTTATACAACTGCTGTATTATCTGGAAATAGAAACTTTGATGGAAGAATTCACCCATTTATTAAAGAAGCTTTCTTAGCATCTCCTCCACTTGTAATTGCTTATGCACTTGCTGGAAGTATCAGATTTAATATCGAAACAGATGTTTTAGGTAAAGATAAAAATGGAAATGATATTAGATTAAAAGATTTATGGCCAAGTGATGATGAAATTGATGCTGTTGTAAGTAGTGCTGTTAAACCTGAAATGTTTGCAACAATTTATGACCCAATGTTTGCAAGAAATGGTTTAGCTGGAATTAAAGTAGATCCATTCTATAAATGGAATACAAGATCAACATATATTAACAAACCTCCTTATTGGGAAGATGAATATATGCAAATGCCAGCGTTGAAAAATATGAGACCATTAGGTGTATTCCCTAATGATATTACTACAGACCACTTATCTCCTTCAAATGCAATTTTACCTACATCTGCATCAGGTGAATATTGTTTAAAAATGGGATTACCATTAGAAGATTTAAACTCTTATGCAACACATAGAGGGGATCATCATACAGCATCAAGAGCTACATTAGCAAATCCAAAATTATTTAACGAAATGGTTAAAGATGAAAATGGAAAAGTTAAACAAGGTTCTTTAACAAAAATTATGCCAGAGGGTGTTGAATCAAGAATGTGGGAAGCAATTGAAACTTACACAACTAGAAAACAACCTTTAATTATAATTGCAGGAACTAATTATGGTCAAGGGTCTTCAAGAGACTGGGCTGCAAAAGGTGTTAGACTTGCAGGTGTTGAAGTGTTAATTGCTGAATCAATCGAAAGAATTCATAGAACTAACTTAGTTGGAATGGGTGTTTTACCATTACAATTTAAAAAAGGTGAAACTAGACATACTTACGTAATTGACGGAACTGAAACTTATGACATTCTTGGTGATATTACTCCAAGATGTGATTTAACAGTTGTTATGACTAGAGCAAATGGTGAAGTTGTTAAATTCCAAGTTATTTGTAGATTAGATACTTCTGCTGAAGTTGATGTTTACAAAAATGGTGGTATTTTACAAAAATTCGCTAAAGATGTTATTGCATCTTCAAAAAAATAAATATCTAAAGAGCTTTTGCTCTTTAGTATTTGAAAAACTATTTAAAGAAATTAAAAAGATTTTTTTAGAGAGTTTTTAAATCAAAACTATTTTTTAAGGAAAACACACATGAGTAATTACAAACCACAATTCAAAGTTAAAGCTACATATATGAGAGGTGGAACTTCTAAAGGAACATTTTTTAATATAGCTGATTTGCCTAAAGAAGCACAAGAAAACCCAAAAAAAAGGGATAAATTACTTCAAAGAATCGTAGGAAGTCCTGATGTTTATAAACAACAAATGGATGGAATGGGAGGAGCAACTTCTTCAACTTCTAAAGCGATTTTAGTTGGAAAAAGTTCAGTTCCTAATCATGATGTAGATTACTATTTCTGTCAAGTTGCTATCGATAAAGATTTTGTGGATATGAGTGGAAACTGTGGAAACTTATCAAGTGCAGTTGGTCCTTTTGCAATAAAAGAAGGTTTAGTTGATAATGTACCTGAAAATGGTGTTTGTTGTGTAAGAATTTGGCAAGCAAATATCAAAAAAACAATTCTATGTTATGTAACTATGGAAAATGGAATGGTTAAAGAAATGGGAGATTATTATATTGATGGTGTAGCATTTCCTGCTGAAGAAATCGTTTTAGAATTTGCTGAACCTGTTGATCCAAGTGAAGAGTTATTCCCAACTGGAAACTTAGTAGATGATTTAGAAGTTCCAGGAATTGGTACATTTAAAGCAACTATGATAACTGCTGGAATTCCAACATGTTTTGTAAATGCTAGTGATATTGGTTACACAGGAACTGAGCTTCAAGGAGATATTAACTCTGATACTGAAGCACTTGCAAGATTTGAAACTATTAGATCTTATGCAGCCTTAAAAATGGGTTTAATTTCTGATTTAAAAGAAGCAGAAACAAGACAACATACTCCAAAAATTGCTTTTGTTGCGCCGCCAAGTGATTTTACAACTTCAAGTGGTAAAGAAATTAAAGCAAATGAAATTGATTTACACGTACGTGCTTTATCTATGCAAAAACTTCACCATGCAATGATGGGAACAGCTTCAGTTGCTATTGGAGTTGCTGCTTGTATTCCTGGAACATTAGTAAATATCGCAGCTGGTGGTGGTGAAAAATCAGCAGTTGAATTTGGACATCCATCTGGAACTTTAAAAGTTGGTGCGGTAATTCAAAATAATGATGGTAAATTTATAGTTGATAAAGCAACTATGAGTAGAAGTGCTAGAATTATTATGGAAGGTTATGTTCATGTTCCTGAAGGAACAATGAACTAATTTTCTTCTATTTAATAAAAGGTCTGAAGTAAAACTTCAGGCTTTTTTTATCCTTTAATTATTAATATTATGTTACCATTCCCGCAATAAAATCTAGGAGATAAGTAATAGTGGATAATTCCTTTAAATTTAATCCTTACGAAGCCCTAAAATCAATACTTGAGATTACTTCTTATCACACAGGTGATGAATTTATAGAACATACAGCAATAGAAATTAAAAAATTATTCCAAGCTGATTTAGTTTATATAACTAAAGCTATAGACTTTAATCCCACAACTAAAGTAAAAATTTTATATTCTACAAATGACAAAGTTCCCAATATTATAGATTTAAATGGAATTCCAGGGAAATTTGTTTTTGATAATAAAATTATAAAAATAAAAGAACATGTAAAATATAACTTTTTAGATTTACTAGATGAAAAATTTGAAAGCTTTTATGGAATTCCTATAACTGATGGAAAAGGTATTTGCGTAGGACACATCGCAATTTATTCTAAATTAGTTAGAGAATTACCAGAAGAGATAAATGATATTGCATTAATATACTCAAGAAAAATTGAAAGAGAAACAAGAAGAATAGAGCTTGAAAAAGAGAATCAAATAATTAGAAATCAATTACAAGAATTAACTATTACAGATACTTTAACTTCTTTATATAATAGAAGATATTTTGCAAAAGTTTGTTCTACTATTTTTGCACAAGTAAATAGAGATTCTATAAAAGCAACTTTAGCATATATTGATATAGACAATTTCAAAAGTATAAATGATAAATTTGGGCATGAAGGTGGAGATGAAGTATTAAAATATTTCGCTGAAATATTATTAGAACATACAAGAAAAGGTATAGATTTTGTATTTAGACTAGGTGGTGAAGAGTTTTGTGTAATTAGTATTGATAATTCTCTTGAAAGTGCAAATGAGCATATGAATAGAATTATGAACATAACTTTAAATAAATTTTCATCTACAAGATTTGGGAAAATAACTCTTAGTATAGGAATAGTTGAATTTGATAAAAAATTTACTTCTTATGATGAAATTCTTAGTTTAGCAGATAAAAAAATGTATCAAGCTAAAAAAAATGGTAAAAATACAATAGTAAAATAAGAAAAAATTCTTATTTTACTAAAGATGAAATCTCTTTAAAAACTGGATTTTTTGCATTTAACGTTAATTCAAAAAGTAAAGATTCATAAGTTGTTGGAATTACTCCTGCTTGAACAAGTCTAGAAATAGCCATATCTGTATCTTTTTGTTTTCTTGAAGTACAACAATCAGTAACTAAAACAACTTCAAATCCACCCTCAAGTAAATCAATACAAGTTTGTAATACACAAACATGAGTTTCAATTCCAGCAACTATTACAACTTTTTTATCTGTTGCATTTATAGCTTCAATAGTTTCTTCATTTTTATAACAAGAAAAAGTTGTTTTTTCAAAGTGTGGATACTCTTTTACTAACTCGTTTAAAGATGGTATGGTTTCTCCTATACCCTTTTTATATTGTTCATTTATAATAAAAGGAACACTAAAAACTTTTAACCCTTTTATTAATGTAATTAAATTTTTCTCAATCTCATCTTTATTTGTAACATGTGGATATAACTTATCTTGAACATCAACTAAACAAAAAAGTGCATCTTCTACATTTATTCTCATTTTATTTCCCCTGATTTTATTATTTAAAAGCTAATTTTTCTGCCCTGTCTAATAACTCTCTTGCACCTTGGTCTATAAAGTTTTGAGCTAATTGACGACCGGCTTTTTCATAATCTTTTATACTAACTGTTATATCTTCACTTATATATTCACTTCCATCAGGAAGTCCTACAATTGCTTGAATTCTTATTGAATTTTCATCAATAATAGTAGCTTTTACTCCAATTGGAACTTGGCACCCACCTTGTAAAGTATCAACAAAACTTCGCTCAATTGTAGATTCTATATGTGCATCATTATCATTTAATACTTTTACTATTTCCAAAACTCTTGGGTCATTTGTTGTTTCAATCCCTAAAGTTGCTTGTCCCATTGATGGAATCATTAAATCAGTTGAGATTGGATTAAAAAATTTAACTTCATTCTCAATTTTTAATTTTTGAATACCAGTTGCTGCTAAAATAATTGCATCATATTCACCAGCATTTAATTTTGCAATTCTTGTATTGATATTTCCTCTTAAATCTTTAAGTTCAATATCAGGTCTTAACATTTTTATTGCCATTCTTCTTCTTAAACTCGTAGTTCCAACAACTGCACCTTGAGGTAAATCATCAATAGAAGAGTATTTATTACTTAAAAGAGCATCTCTTGGATCAAATCTTTTTGTAACAGCCGCAAGTTGTAAACCATCTTCAAATTGTGTTGGAACATCTTTTAAAGAATGAACAGCTAAATGAGCAGTTCCCTCAAGCATCGCAACTTCAAGTTCTTTTGTAAAAAGACCTTTCCCTCCAATTTTTGCCAAAGGCACATCTAGGATTTTATCACCTTTTGTTACAAATTCTTGTAACTCAATTTGCATATCTGGATAATGTTCTTGAAGTAGTGATTTTACATATTCACTTTGCCAAAGTGCAAGTTGACTTCTTCTTGTTGCTATTACTAATTTTTCCATATTACCTTCTTATATAAATTATTTTTTACCTAATGTTTCATATTTAAGTCTACTAGAATCTTTAACCCCATTTATAAATATTGTTGGTGTTCCTGAAACTAAAACTTCTTCACCCATTGAAATATCTTTTTCAAGAAGTGTATTTATCTCTTTAGCAGAAATTTCTTCTAATTTTATAGATGTTTTAAATTCTTTATTAAATGCCTCTAAAATTTTCTTTTCATCCACTGATTTAACATCAAAATATTTTTCCCAATCAGTTTCATAAACTTTTAGTTCAATATCTTTTATACCCTTATGTTTTGCTACTTCAACCAATTTTGATAAAGGTGCAGATGCTGGATGAAGAGCCATTAATGGAAAATGATAATAATATAAAGCAATGTCATTACTATTTTTATTTACATATTTTATAACATCAGGAACATAATCTTTACAAAATGGACATAATGGATCAGAAAAAATTACAATTTTTTCTTTTGCATTAGCATTACCAGCAATTAATTTTGATTTATCATGATAATTGTCTGTTAAATTTGGAGTTACTAAATCTTTTAAAGATTTTCCAGTCTCTGAGTCAATTAATTCTAATGATATATATTTTCCATCAGAAAAAAGTATATCTTTTGCATTTATGTCTTTGCCCTGAATATTTGCTTGAACATCTATAATATAACCATACCAACCATTTAATGGTAACTCTTTTTTTGTACTAATTTTTATATCTTTTATTTTTACATTTGGATTTTGTGTTATTCTTTTTTGCTCAAAACTAATAATGTTTTCATCACTAGAAGCAGCAAATAAAGCACTTGATAATAAAATACTTATTGATAATATTTTTGAAAATTTATTCATTCATTTTTCCTTTTTAAAGCTGAAAGATAGTCTATCTATTTAACATTAATAAAAAGTTAATATTTTAACTTCTTGCTTTTACTGTAATCTTTTTTATGTCAAAAAGCTCTTTTGCTTTATCGAGCATTTTTGAATTTAATATATCATTTAACTGTAACTCTTGTTGTGATGACTGAGTCGTTTCACTTTTATGCATATCAGCCACACAACCTGAACCTATTTCAATCTCTTCAATCATAGAACCTGTATCGTTTGAATCTTCTTTATTAATAAAAGATTCTGCTTCTTTTAATGAAATATCATTTACTGCAGTAATCAACTCAGATGATACTTCATTCTCATTTTTATTCTCTAGTACGGAGGGTTCTTCCTTTTTGAAATCTAGCTCAACATCATTTCCAAAAATATCTTGAGCAAAAGTTTTTATTATTCCAAAATGTTTATATAAAAACTTTCTATCTTCATCTTGAGCGTAAGAAGTTATATATAATTTTTTATTTTCAAAACCGCTAAATATAAAATTTCTCTCAAAACATTCACCTAAATCAGGATCTCTATCATAAACTTTTGCAGTTAATTTTTCATATAACTCATTTTGAATTTCATTTTCTTCTTCAAACACTTCTTCAAGTGGAACAATTTCTATCTCTTCAAAAATATTTGCTTGAACTTGATGTTCAATAATTGGCTCAATTGCAATCTCTTCTTTTGGTTTTTCCATTTCCATTTCTTTTACAATAGAAGTTGGAGGAGTCATTGGTAAATCATCAAAAGGAGTTGAATAATCAACAACTTCAATAGCATTAATCATCCCTAAATCCATAATATTATCACTTTGAACTAAAACTTCATCAAAGGGAGTTATCTCTTCTATTTTTGTTTCAGGTTCAACAAAAGCTGGTTTTATCTCTTCTACTTTTTCTATAACTCTTTCAACAACTTTTTCAACGATTCTTTCAACTGGCTTAGAAATAGGAGTTTCTTTTCTAACTTCAATTTTCTCAACTTGATTTATAATATCATCAATAGTTTTTAAATTTGTAGCTTCAATCATTTTCATAAAAGTCAAAATTAAAACAAAACCACCATCGCTGTTTATTGCAAGTAAATGTTTTGCATCACTTAAAATTCTAAAAAATCTATCAAATAAAAGCAAGTCAAATTTTGTATCTTTTGAAAGCATTTTATCTTTTAAATAAATAGCCATTTCATCACAAATTTGAGAAACTTCATAACTTTCTAAATCTTTTATTATTTGATTTATGTCGCCTTTATTTAAAATAATAGAAAAAATATCATCCATTAATTTTGGGTCAATTAAACCCAACATATCAACAACACTTGTTGTATTTACTTTTCCTTTTGAAAAAATTATAGCTTGATCAAGTAAGGTTAGAGTATCTCTTAGACTTCCTTGTCCTGCTCGTGCTAGTATTTCTAAAGCATCTTTTTCATAATTAATATTTTCTTCATTTAAAATATGTGATAAGTGATGAATTACATCAACAGTTGCAATTTTATTAAATCTAAAATGTTGAGTCCTACTTAAAATTGTAGCTGGTAATTTTAATGGATCGGTGGTTGCAAGTATAAACTTCACAAAGCCAGGAGGTTCTTCAAGTGTTTTTAAAAGTGCATTAAATGCCTGAGTTGTTAACATATGGACTTCATCGATTATAAATACTTTAAATCTTGCACTACTTGGTTTGTATTTTGTATGTTCAATTAAATCTTTTATATCATCAATTCCACGATTAGAAGCTGCATCCATTTCAATAATATCAAGATGTCGATTTGAATTCGCACTTTTACAATTATCACAAACTTCACAAGGTTTAGATGTTGGTCCTTCAGAACATAATAAAGCTTTTGCCATAATTCTAGCTGTTGAAGTTTTTCCACTTCCTCTAAGACCTGAAAACAAATATGCATGTGATAATCTATCTGAATCCAAAGCCAAAGAAAGAGTTTGAGAAACTGTACTTTGTCCAACTAAATCTTCAAATCTATGAGGTCTATATTTTAAGGCCAAAACTCTTTTTTCTAAAATTTCTTGACTCATATGGTACACTTCCTAACTTCAATATTTTTATTTTTTAAAATCTTTTCTATCATTTGTTTATTTATTTCACCCGTAAAACAAACACTTATTTTAAGTTTTCCTTGATTTTTGTGCCCTAATTCTTCACTTAAAAGTTTTAATCTATTAGCTATTGCATTTCCCGTTTCTATCAAAGTTATATCATTCCCCATGATTTTTTTTATAATCTCATCAACTAAAGGATAATGTGTGCAACCTAAAACAATGGTATCTACACCATTTTGTTTCATTGGTTCTAACCATTTTTCTAACATATTAAAAGTTTTAGAACTATTAATTTCACCTTTTTCTATTTGCTCAACCAAACCAATACAAGCTTGTTCATAAAGAGTTACTTTTTTTATATTTGATAACTCATTTACCAATAATTGATATTTATCGCCTTTTAATGTTGCAGGTGTTGCCAATACTCCAACATGTGAAGTTTTAGTATTTAAAATTGCAGGTTTAATTCCTGGTTCTGTTCCTATTATTATTAAAAAAGGAAATTTTTCTCTTAAATGTTTTATTGCGGCACTCGTTGCCGTGTTACAAGCAATAATCAATGCTTCAATTCCATGATTTGATAAAAGATATTGGGTAATATTATCGCATCTATTTAAAATCTCTTGAACAGTTTTTCCCCCATAAGGAGCATAAGCAGTATCAGCTATATAAAAAAGTTCTGCACCCTTAAAAACCTCTTGAATTGCACTAACAACAGTTAATCCTCCAAGTCCAGAGTCAAATACACCTACTTTCAATTTGTACCTTTAATTATAATAAGCAAACATTTTAACATAAGTTTTTAAATAAATTTATTAGTAAGATATAAGAAGAGTTACAATACTCTAAAATTAGAGTATTGTAAAAAAAGATTAAACTAAACCTTGCTCAATCATAGCATCTGCTACTTTTTTGAAACCAGCAATATTAGCTCCTAAAACCAAGTTTGTAGGTTGTCCAAATTCAGCCGCTGTTGAACTAGCTGTATCAAAAATATTTTTCATAATTTGTGCTAATTTTTCATCAACTTCTTCAAAAGTCCAAGAAACCATAGAAGCATTTTGTGCCATTTCTAGTTGACTTGTTGCAACTCCACCAGCATTTGCAGCTTTTCCAGGTCCATAAGCAATTTTTGCTTCAACAAATAAATCGACAGCTTTAGCATTTGATGGCATATTTGCGCCTTCACTTACACAAACACAACCATTTGCAAGAAGTGTTTTAGCATCTTCTAAATTTAATTCATTTTGTGTTGCACTTGGGAATGCTGCATAACAAGGAATTGACCAAACAGCATTTCTTCCTTCTGGATATTCACTAACAGGTGTATAAATAGCTTTTGGTCTATATTTTACATACTCAGAAAGTCTTGTTCTTTGATTTTCTTTTAAATCTTTTAATAAAAGTAAATCTATTCCTTCTTCATCGTAAATCATACCTTTAGAATCACTACATGTAAGTGGTAATGCACCTAAATGGTAAAGTTTTTCAATTGTATAAATAGCAACATTTCCAGAACCAGAAACTAAACATCTTTTTCCTTCTAAAGTTTCGCCACGAGCAGCAAGCATATATTTAGCAAAATAAACACAACCATAACCAGTTGCTTCTGTTCTTGCCAATGACCCACCCCATTTTAGTGATTTACCAGTTAAAACACCTTCATATTTATTTGCAAGTTTTTTGTACATTCCAAACATATATCCAATTTCTCGACCACCAACACCAATATCACCAGCTGGAACATCAGTATTTGCGCCGATATGTCTAAATAATTCACTCATAAATGCTTGACAGAATCTCATAATCTCATTATCAGATCTTCCTTTTGGATCAAAATCGCTTCCACCTTTTCCACCACCAATTTGAAGACCAGTCAGTGCATTTTTAAAAATTTGTTCAAATCCTAAAAACTTAATAACTCCAGCATTTACACTTGGATGAAATCTTAATCCACCTTTATATGGACCTAAAGCTGAATTGAATTCAATTCTAAAACCTTTATTTACTTGTATCTCTCCATTGTCATCAAGCCAATTTACTCTAAACATAATTTGTCTTTCTGGCTCAACAATTCTTTCGATAATTTTGTGTTTGCTATATTTTGGATATTTATCTAAGAGGGGTTGCAAAGAATATAAAACTTCTTCCGCTGCTTGATAAAATTCTGTTTGTGCTGGACTTGTTCTTTTAAGATAGTTAAAAACTTCTTCTAAATATGCCATTCTTTTTCCTTCATTCTAATATTGAATAAACATTTTATCAAAAATAGATTATATTTTATGCAATAATTATAGAAAATATACATATATATAATAAATATACCATTTTTAGGTTTTTGTCACTTGTAAAATTTACTAAAAAAAGGAGTTTCATGTTCTTTCACTACCATCCTTATGAACCTTTTTTAAATAAAAATACTAAGTTTTTAATTATAGGAACTCTTCCCCCGCCAAGGTTTTGTGGGAAAGATTTAAAATTAAAAGATGTGGATTTTTGTTATGGTTCAAAAGATAATCTACTTTGGCAAATAATTAATAAAATTTTTAAATTAGATTTGATTTTTGAAAATACATTAAAAGCTATAAATCAAAGAAAAGAATTTTTAATAAACAATCAAATTGGGATTTGCGATATTGTGGAAAGTTGCCAAAGATTTAAACTTGATGCAAGTGATTCAAGTATGGAAAATATTGTATTAAGAGATATTTTAAAATATTTAGAAAATTATAAAAATATTAAAACTTTGATTTTTACAGGTGGAAGCTCAAAAAATAGTCCTGAATATTTTTTAAAAAAGATTTTGAAACAGAATAATATAAAAGTAGAACTAATCAGTAATAATCTTCCCAAAACTCATCAATTTATTTTTGACAATAGAGTTTTTACAACTATTTCATTAACTTCACCATCAAATGCAGCAAATAAAAGTATAGGTGCAAATATAAATTACAAGATGCAAAAGCAGATTAATCCTAATTATACAACTTTTGATTTCAGAGTAAATCAGTATAAAAAAGTATTTTTAAATTTTGAATAAAAAAGAGTAATCTTTTTTATTCATTCATTGAGTTAAAGAACTCTTCGTTATTTTTAGTTTTTTGCATTTTTGAGTATAAGAATCTTAAAGCTTCAACTTCATCCATTTGTGAAATTGCATTTCTTAAAATCCATGTTTTTTGTAGAATATCAGGAGTAAGAAGTAACTCTTCTTTTCTTGTTCCAGATTTTGTAATATCAAGAGCTGGATAAACTCTTTTATTTGCAGCATTTCTTGAAAGTACAACTTCACTATTTCCAGTTCCTTTGAACTCTTCAAAAATAACTTCATCCATTTTTGAACCAGTTTCAATAAGTGCAGTTGAAATAATTGTTAAACTTCCACCCTCTTCAATATTTCTAGCAGCTCCAAAAAATCTTTTTGGTTTATGTAGTGCATTTGCATCAACTCCACCTGAAAGTACTTTTCCAGAAGATGGTGTTACTGTATTATAAGCCCGTGCTAGTCTAGTAATAGAATCAAGTAAAATAACTACATCTTTTTTCATCTCTACAAGTCTTTTTGCTTTTTCAATTACAATTTCTGCAACTCTTACATGGTTATGTGCAGGTAAATCAAAAGTAGAAGAGTAAACTTCACCTCTTACACTTCTTTGCATATCAGTAACTTCTTCAGGTCTTTCATCAATTAATAAAACCATTAATGTAACTTCAGGATGATTTCTAGCAATTGCGTGAGCTAACTCTTTTAATAATTCAGTTTTACCAGTTTTTGGAGGTGCAACAATAAGACCTCTTTGACCTTTACCCATTGGAGCAAATAAATCAAGCATTCTTCCTGTCATTCTTGTAGATTCATATTCAAAGTTAAATCTTTTAGTTGAGTATAAAGGGGTTAAGTTGTCAAATAAAGGTCTGTTTTTAGATTCTTTTACGGGTAGATAATTTATTGCTTCTATTTTTAGTAAAGCGTTATATTTTTCACTCTCTTTATTAGGCGGTCTAACTTGCCCTGAGACAATGTCTCCAGTTCTTAAAGCAAATTTTCTAATTTGTGTAGCACTTACATAAGAATCATTAGAAGTATCAGAAAAATTTCCATCAATTGCTCTTAAAAATCCAAAGCCACCCTCTTTAATCTCTAAAATACCAGTAAATAAAATAAATCCACCAGCATCAATTTGCGATCTTAAGATTGTAAACATTAAATCTTGTCTCTTTAACTCTTGAGGATTTTCTACTTCAAGTTCATTTGCGATATTGATAAGTTCTTCTAGGGGAAATTCTCTTAGTTGCTCAATCTTATAACCTTCAACAGGAATATGCGTTCTTGCTTTTTTCGAAGTTGGAGTTTTTGTTTTTGTTTCTTCTTTAGACTCTTCCATGAGTATTTTTTACCTTTGATTTTACATAAGTTTATGTAGTTTTTGTAGTTTTTTGTAGTTTTTATTAAAGTATTGGCATTATTGTAGTGTTAATTTGAAAAATTGTCAATAAAAAGCTTTACATAAAAAAAGGTACCAAAATAAAATTTGATACCTTTTCAATTATATAATATTGTTAAATATTATAATTTACCTTCATTTTTAGCTAAATATTCAGCAACACCAGCAGTGTTAGCTTTCATACCTTCGTCACCTTTTACCCAACCAGCAGGACAAACTTCACCATGCTCATTTGTAAATAACATTGTATCTACCATTCTAATCATTTCATCAATATTTCTTCCTAATGGTAAGTCATTAATTACTGCATGTCTAACTGTTCCATCAGCATCAATTAAGAAAGAACCTCTTAATGCAACTGATTCACCAAATAATACATCATAATCTCTAGAGATTGATTTTGAAAGGTCAGCTACTAATGGAAATTTAACTCTTCCAATTCCACCTTGCTCAACTGGTGTTTCTCTCCATGCAAAGTGAGAAAATTGTGAATCAACTGAACAACCGATTACTGATACTCCTCTTGAAGTAAATTCTTCAATTCTCTTTGAGAAAGCAATAATTTCAGATGGACAAACAAATGTAAAGTCTAATGGGTAAAAGAATAATACTGCACCTTTTTCACCAATGTTTTCATATAAGTTAAAATTTTCTACAATTTGACCATCTGCAAGTACAGCTTTTGCTGTAAAATCTGGAGCTTTTTTTGTTACTAACATATTTTAATTCCTTTTTTAAATAATAATTTTGTATCGAAATTATATACCAATATTTTAGAAAAGAAACTGTGATTTTCCTTAAATTTGTAAATTCATGAAAAATATTATCATAAGATAAAATTTATCTATAAAATCTACTTTACATAATGTGAATATTTATTACATATAATCTCAATGAGAAATTTTAAAATGATAATCTAAATGTTTTAAAGATAATTTTATATTTACTGTGATAGAGTTTTCTAAATTTTAATTAGGAGATATACTATGGCAGTAAAAATTACTGATATCTGTATTAGTTGTGATGCTTGTTTAGATGAGTGTCCAGTAGAAGCAATTGTTGATAATGATGAGAACCCAACTGGGGCAGATACATATTATGTATATTCAGACAAATGTGTTGAGTGTGTAGGACATAATGACGCTCCAGCATGTGCTGATGCATGTCCAACTGAAGGTTGTATTGTATGGGATGAAGTAGGTTCAAGTGCTGTTGAAAGAGAAGACAGAGGAGCTGTTGGTTCTCCAGTTGTTGAAGACTAATATTAAAAATTAACTATCAATTTATAGTAAAAAAAGGCGAGTAGTTTTCACTACTTGCCTTTTTTTTATTTTTTAGGTATAATCCGCGACTTAAAAAAAATCGAGGAATACAAGTAATGGAACAAACATTATCAATCATTAAACCAGACGCTGTAGCAAAAAATGTAGTTGGAAAAATCTTAGACAGATTTGAAACAGCTGGATTAAGAATTGCAGCTACTAGAAAAATGCAATTAAGCCAAGCTGATGCTGAAGCTTTTTATGCAGTTCATGCAGCAAGACCTTTCTTTAAAGATTTAGTTGAATTCATGATCTCAGGACCAGTTGTAGTAACAGTTTTAGAAGGTGTTAATGCAATGGCAATAAACAGAGAATTAATGGGTGCAACTAATCCTAAAGAAGCAGCAGCTGGAACAATTAGAGCAGATTTTGCTGAATCAATTGATGCAAATGCAGTTCATGGTTCTGATTCATTAGAAAATGCAGCAAATGAAATTAATTTTTTCTTTGCACAAAAAGAAATTTGTTAATTTTATAGTTAATTAATACAATTTATAATGAAAATTGAATTTAGAAAAGCACCTTCTGTAAGCAAAGAATTGGAAATTATTCACAATTCAGTTAAAATTGAAGGTACTTTTTGTAAAATATCGCAATCGTTAGTAAAAATTGACGCAGTACTAAAAGGCAGTACTGACATTGATTGTTGTAGATGCGGAGTAACTGAAGAAATTGAAGTTGATGAAGAGCTTCATTTATTATTAAGTGATGGTATTTACAAAAATGATGAAAGTGAATATTTAGTAATAGAAGTTGAAAACAGTTTAATTGATTTTGATGAAATAATTCAAAGTGAATTAAATAGTATCAAAAGTGACTATCACCTGTGTGACGAATGTACACAACTTGGTGATAATTTTGAAAAAGAATTTTAAGGAGAATTAAAATGGCAGTACCTAAGAGAAGAGTATCTCACACTAGAGCAGCAAAAAGAAGAACTCACTACAAAATAACATTGAAAAAACCTGTTAAAGACAGTGATGGAACTTGGAAAATGCCTCATATGGTTAATCCAACAACTGGTGAATATAAAAACTAATGCTAAGAATTGCAATAGATGCTATGGGTGGGGACTTCGGTCCTGAACCTATAATAGAAGGCTTAGTTGCAGCACTAAAAAAAAACAACAACTTTACTGCTATCGCAGTTGGTAAAAAAGATGAACTTTTACCTCTTATTCCACAAATTTTTTTATCAAGAATTGAAATATTAGATACAGATGATGTAATTAGTATGAGTGATTCAGCTACAGACGCACTAAAAAGAAAAGAATCAACTATTTATAAAGCTATTGAATTAGTTCGTGAAGGAAATGCTGATGCAGTAGTTTCAGCAGGACATTCAGGGGCTTCAATGTCACTTGCAACTCTTCGAATTGGAAGAATTAAGGGTGTAAATAGACCTGCAATTGCTACATTAATGCCTACAAGTGAAAATCAAAATACTTTAGTATTGGATGTTGGAGCAAATGTTGACAGTGATGCAAAGAACCTATTTGAATTTGCCGTTATGGGTCAAGTTTATGCGCAATATGTTCTAAGACTTGATGAACCAATTGTTGGATTATTAAGTAATGGTGAAGAAGATAGTAAAGGTAATGAAGTAACAAAAGAAGCTTATAAACTACTAGCAAAAATTCCTAATTTCGCAGGAAATGTTGAGGGTAGTGATATCTTCAAAGGGACTGTTGATGTTGTTGTTTGTGACGGTTTTGTTGGTAATATTTTACTTAAAACAGCCGAAGGTGTTGCAGATACTATCGGTAAAATTATTAAGAAAAATTTAAAAAGATCATTAATTTCAATTGCTGGTGCAGTTCTTATGAGAAAAGTTTTTAAAAACTTAAAAGTAAGAGTTGATTATGCTGAATATGGAGGAGCTCCATTATTGGGTGTTAAAGCTCCTGTTATTATTGCCCATGGAAAATCAAATCCAAAAGCAATACAAAACGCTATATTTCAGGCAATAAATGCAGCAAGTTCAAATTTAGATACTATAATTGAACAAAGATTAGCAAAATATAGTAATAATCAAGAAATTAATTAACACTATATTTAATTTAAGGATATGTAAATGACATATGCAGCTTTTAGATCTATTGGGGCTTATATTCCTTCAAAGATTATGACAAATGCAGATTTTGAAAAAATCATTGATACAAGTGATGAATGGATTACAAAAAGAACTGGTATTAAAGAAAGAAGAATATCTGAAGTTGATGAAGCTTCATCTGATTTAGGGGCACGAGCAGCACAAGTTGCAATTGATAGAGCAGGAATTTCTAAAGAAGAGATTGACTTAATAATTTGTGCCACTGTTACACCTGATTATTTATGTATGCCATCAACTGCTTGTTTAATATCATCAAAAATTGGACTTCCAAATGTTATGGCATTTGATATTAGTGCCGCTTGTACAGGATTTGTATATGCTATTTCAATAGCAAAAGCATTTATTGAATCAGGAATGAAAAAAAATGTATTAATTATTGGTGCAGAAACTTATTCTTCAATTCTCGATTATACAGATAGAGGTACTTGTTTTATTTTTGGAGATGGAGCTGGAGCTGCAATAATTTCAGCTACAACAAATAAAGATGAAGCAATTATTGATGTAAATTGTTCAAGTGATGGAAATTATGAAGATTTGATTAAAACAGCTGGTGGAGGAAGTAAACATCCTTGCTCAAAAGAAGTTTTAGAGAATAAAATGGCATGTATAAAAATGAAAGGGAATGAAACTTTCAAACTTGCTGTTAAAACATTAACATCAGATGTACAAGTAATGATGCAAAAACATAATCTTTCAAATGAAGACATAACACACTTTATTCCTCATCAAGCAAACCTTAGAATTATAAAAGCAGTAGGTGAAGCTTTAGGCTTCACTGACGAGCAAACTGTTGTAACCGTTCATAAATATGGTAATACTTCAGCTGCTTCAATTCCTATGGCTATGAATGATGCCTTTGAAGAAGGAAAAATAAAAGCTGGAGACACCATACTTTTTGATGCCTTTGGTGGTGGATTAACTTGGGGTTCTGCTCTATTTAAATTCGCACCTAAACAATAATGAATTTGTGGGATTTTACTCCCACTTTTCTATTGGATTCCTTACCGTAATACACAAAATGAACTTTTTAGAAGGTTTATTTTATGAAATATCTTACAAAAGCTTCAAACGACTACTACAAACTTAGAATTGAATACCAAAAGCTTTACAAGTTCATTTTAGAAGAAATGAAATAAATAAAAGTCTCAATACAACTAATTTTGCATTCGCAAAGAAAAAAGCTCTTACCATATTAAATTATTATCAAAAGATTTGTTTAATGTATCAATTAAAATTGAATGATGAAAACTATATTGAAAAAGATATTGTCAAACAAAGTGAAGAATAAGCAGATAGATTGTTAAAAAAGTTATATACGAAAAAAGTGAATAGTGTTATATTGAATGGTATTCAAATTTATGTACTTAATAAGAAATGTTGGTTTTAACTAAATTTCTAATAATTCCCAATAGTTTTACGGGGAATTTGAGATTGAATAAAAAATAAATTTATAGCCTATGATTACGATAGTGCAGATGATGAGATATTAGAAATAGTTTTAAGAGTTCATATTCCAAAATAACCTTTTATTCCCACCTTATTCAAACTATGTTACCATCACATCATGAATAAAAAATACCAAATACTAAAAGATATTTTCGGACACGAAAAATTTAGAAGCTTCCAAGAAGAAGTTGTTGATACAATTCTTGCTAATCAAGATGTTTTGACAATTTTGCCAACAGGTGGTGGAAAATCACTTTGTTATCAACTTCCTACACTTCTTATGAATGGAACGACTGTTGTAATTTCTCCACTTATTGCACTTATGCAAGACCAAATAAAAGCACTTAATGATTTGAATATTAGTGCTGAAATGATAAGTTCTGCTACATCAAATGATGAAAATAGTTTCACCCTTCAAAAGCTTTTAAATGGGGAATTGAAATTTATTTATGTTGCACCTGAAAGATTTACTTCAAATGAGTTTGTTTCAGTTTTACAACGAATAAATATAAATTATTTTGTAATTGATGAAGCGCACTGTGTTTCTGCTTGGGGGCATGAGTTTAGGGCTGAATATCGAAATCTTGATAGATTAAAAAGATTTTTTCCAAATACTTCAATTTGCGCATTTACAGCAACTGCTACAAAAAAAGTTGAAGCTGATATCGCTTCCTCTTTGAACTTACAAAATCCAAGACATTTTCGTGCAAAAACTGTAAGAGATAATCTTGATATAAAAGTTGAACCACGAATCTCAAATGGAAAAACTCAAATACTAAATTTCCTAAAAACTCACAAAGGTTTATGTGGAATTATCTACACTTTTACAAGAAAAGAAGCAGAATCAACAGCTGAGTTTTTGAGTGAAAGTGGTTACAGTGCAAAAGCCTATCACGCTGGACTTAGTAATGATAGAAAAAATGAAGTTTTTAATGATTTTGTATATGAAAAAATAGATATTGTTGTAGCAACAATCGCTTTTGGAATGGGAATTGATAAATCAAATATTCGTTTTGTAATTCATACTTCATTGCCAAAAACTCTTGAAAACTACTATCAAGAAATAGGTCGAGCAGGACGTGATGGCGAAATGTCTTATGTTTATATGCTTTATTCAAAAAGTGATGAGGTAAAAAGAAAAATTCAAATAGAAGAAGCAATTGATAATTCATACAAACAAACTGGACTTGATAAGTTGGAGTTTATGTATAGATATTGTGTGAGCAATAATTGTCGTCATAAAATGATTGCAGGTTATTTTGAAGATGAGATAGAAGCTTGTAAAACTTTATGTGATAACTGCACAAAAGGTGAAGTGGAGCAGGTTGATGTGAGTGTGGATGCCCAAAAACTTTTAAGTGCAATTTATCGAAGTGAACAAAGATTTGGATTAAATCATATTATTGATATTTTAAGAGGTTCAAAAAATCAAAAACTTTTAGAGTTTGGACATGATAAATTAAGTGTTTATAATTTGGGTGCGGATAAAAGCAAAAATGAGTGGATAGCAATTGCCGATAAACTAATCGATATTCAAGCTTTGGTTTTAGGGGAGTTTCGAGTTCTGAAAATTTCAAATTTAGGTTTAGAGATTTTAAAAGGCAAAGAAAAACTTTTAATTGATAGTGATAAATTAGGAATTGCTTCAAAAATCCAAGAAGAAGAAACGGAACTAAGTTTTGATGAATTAGTTTATGAAAGATTTAGAACTTTACGAAGAGAAATTGCCCTTGAAAATGAAGTTCCAGCTTATGTGATTTTTGGAGATAAAACTTTAAAAGAGTTTGCAAACAAATTGCCAATTTCAAAAGAGCAAATGTTAGAAATAAATGGAGTTGGTCTTGTAAAATATGAAAAATATGGAGAGACTTTTTTGAATTTATCTAAAAAGATAAAAGGCGAATTTAAAGAAAAACTTGAACAAAAAGAGCCATTAAAAAAACTAACAAAAACATATTTAGAAACTTATGAGCTTTTAAATGAAGGCAAAAGTGTAGAAGAAATATCTCAAATTAGAGATTTAGGATTAACTTCAGTTCTTAGTCATATTACAGTTTTAGCTGAACATGAAAAGATTTCAAAAGAGAAAAAAGAAGAACTTTTAAAACCACTTGAAATTCCTTTAAATATAAAAAACTGGATGGAAGAGGGCTTAAAACTTGATAGTTTTAAAGAATTAAGACAACATCTATATTTGTATGAATATTTATCAAAGGAAAGTTGATTGATATAAAGTAAAATACAATAGAAAAGGGAGAGGATTCTATTGTATTTTTTTATTCGATTATTTTAAATTTTTCTTTGCATATTCTCTTACTTCATCATTGCTATCTTGAGCTAAAATTTTTAAAACACTAACTGCTGTTTGAGGGTCTTTTGCAATAGTTGTTCTAACATTTAATGAAGCTTTTGTATTTAGGTAGTCTGCACTTAAATCAGCAAATTTATCATTTGCATTGGCGATATTAAATAAAGCTACTGTTAATAAACTAATTGTAATTATCTTTTTCATATTTAAATCCTTTTTTTGTAATTTGTAAAGGAAGTATATATAAATAGGATAATAATTGTCTTGATTTAAATCAATATAGGATACAAATTGTCTTATTTCTAATCATCGCTAAACCATTTTTTATTATAATCTTTTAAAGACTCTGGATAATGCCTATGTTTTGGGATGTTGTTTACGATTACAGCAATTATTAATAAAATAAATGCTCCTGAAGTAACAGGAACTAAAACATAAAAAAATCCTAATTCATGTATTTGGGGACTTCCAATTACAGCGATAAGGGCAGTTGCTCCACCTGGTGGATGAAGAGTTAAGGTTAGTTGCATTAGTAATATTGAAGTTGCAACAGCAAAAGCAGATGCTAATAAAATATTTGAAGAAAATAGTTTATATGAAATAACACCAATAATAGCAGATAATATATGTCCACCAAGAAGGTTTCTTGGCTGAGCCAAAGGAGAGTTAACAGCTCCATAAACCAAAACAGCACTAGCTCCAAAAGAACCAATAACTAATGTTAAATCCGTATCATCTAAAAAATCACTATGAAAATAAGATATAGCTAATATTCCTAAAAAAGAACCTATCCAAGACCAAATAATATTTGACTTTTCTAAAGGTTCTGAGTTTACTTTTTTGAATTGTTTGAAAAATTTTTTCATTATATTACTTTAATTTTAAATAAGTCAAATAGTAACAAAAAAATGGAGTTTATTTCATGATTTTGGTCAAAAAAAACATACCATAAAAATCTTTTTATAGTATATTTAATTGATGAGCTAAATCTGCTGCGATTCTTTCATAATTTCTAACCGCTAAAAGTCTTTTTTGACCATTTAGTCCAACTTGTGTTACTTCATCTTTTGATAATGAGATAATATGTTCAAGTTTATTTTGTATTGATTCTTTATCAAAATTTGTAAACCAAGCACTCTCATTATCTTCAAAAATTGAGGCATTATTTTCATTGTTACTCATGATACAAGGAATAGCACTTGAATAATAATCAAGCACTTTCATTGGAGTTGAGCTATTAAATAACGCAATATTAGGAAGTGGAGATAATCCAACATCTGCTTTTGCAATCAAAGATAACAACTCTTTTCTTGTTTTTGCATCGTAAATTTCAATATTATCTTTTAAATTTGGGAAATCAATCAATAAATGATCCAAAAATTCTGGGTCTTTTGTAGAAATCATTAGTTTGAAATTTGAATTATGAATATTACTAAAAGCTTCTAAAATAGTTTCAAATTCTCTTAATTTATCTAAAGTTCCAGCATAAAAAAATCTTTTTTCATTTCCTTCATGTTGAATATTTTCATGTAAAATATCAGGATCAATAGCAGATGGAATTACAAAAGTTCTTGTTTTTACATCTTTGAAGTAATCATTTTTCATTTGAAATGAAGTTGGAAGAAAAATATCACATTCGTTTATTAGACTTACTTCACTATATGTTTGAATTTTATTACTTATAATATCTAAAATTGATTTTTTATTGTTTGCTAAGTCAGTTTCAAGTTTTGCAATTCTTTTAGGAAAAGATAATCTAAATCCAACTTTGAAGTTATATTTTGTTTTTTGTTTTAATACTTCTTTTAATAAATCAGTATTATTTCTAACAACCACAAATTGATACTCATTTAGATTTATATTATTTTTTTCTAATTCTTGAAGAATATGGCTTTTTGATTTCTCAGGAATGATGATTCTTCCATCTTCTTTTATCTCAATTTCTGATTTTTCTTTAGAAAAAAAAGTTGTATTTATATCAAAATGTTTTGTTAAATATTTTTGAAATAAAGGACCTATAAAACTATGGTCAGCATATTCATCTTGATCTGTAATATATAAAAACTTGTTCATAATAACTTCCTTTAAAATTCTTTGAAGGATTCTAACATTTAAGTGTTGCAACAAAAAAGCATTTTAGTTATTTCTGTAAAAATTTAATAAAGTTTTCCAAATAAATCAACATGGGTTAAATAAACTCTTAAATCAAATTCTACTTGATGATAAGATGGCATTACAAAAGTGCAAAGATTATAAAAAGCTTTGTCATGCTCTTTTTCTTTAAAGTGGGCAAGTTCGTGAACTACAATCATTTCCAAAAACTCTTCAGGCATGTTTTTAAAAACTGAGGCAACTCTTATTTCATTTTTTGATTTTAGTTTTCCACCTTGAACTCTTGAAACGATTGAGTGCATTCCAAGAGCATTGTTAATTACATTTATTTTTCCATCATACATTACTTTTGAAACTTGAAATTTTTTGAAGTATTCATTTTTAAAATCCATCACATAAGAGTATAAAGTTTTATCATTTGTAAAGCTGTGAGCATTTGGATATTTTGTTTTTATATATGATGATAGCTTTTCTTTTTCTATTAGAACTTTGATTTTATCTTGTAAATCTTTTGGGTAGTGGTTTATATATTTCATGAATAATTATAACTTATTGTGGTATAACGCTTCCTTATTTTAAAAAATGGAAAAGATATAAGGAATAAAAATAATAAATAAAAAAATTATGTTATAATCATAAGTATAATTTATATACTATCAGGAAACTTTATGCAATTAAAATATATCTTTAATCAAATTAGTAAAAAACTTGGTATTGGACTTATTTTAATATTAATTGTATTTATTGATATTTTTATTATTATTGGAAACGCTTTTTTTGTAGAACATTCAATTCTTGAAATGGAAAATGATGCCGTACTTATAAATAAAAGCGGAATAATAAGGGGTGGTATTCAAAGAGTTGTTAAACTTGAGTTAGAAAATATGGATACTACAAAATACATCTCAGATATTGATTCTGTATTTAATGAAATTTTTATAGAAGAAAAGTATAAATTAGTTAACGATAAAATGATTATATTTGTTTCAAAATTAGAGATATTAAAAAAAGAGTGGAATGTTTTAAAAGAGTTGATTACAACTTATCATTTAACTAAACAAACTACTGATAAATCAAGTTTAATCACACAAAGCGAATATATCTGGAGCCTTTCAGAAGATGCAGTATCTACGCTTTCTATATTATCATCTCAAAAAATGAGTATGTTAAAAAATATTTTTTTTATTTTTTTTATTTTTTTACTTGATTTTTTCTTGATAGTATTTATTATTTATATAATAAATAAAAAGATAAGAAATAACCTTGAAATCTTATCAACTACTGATGCTTTAACAAAAGTAAAAAACCGAAATATGTATAATGAAGCTCTATGTTTTGAACTTGAATTAAATAAAAGAGCTAAAAATAATACTGCATTTTTATTTTTAGATATAGATTCTTTTAAAGATATAAATGATACTTATGGACATGCTTCTGGAGATTTGGTCTTAAAAGAATTGGTATTGATTTTAGGAGTAACTATTAGAAAAACTGATATGCTTTTTAGAATTGGTGGAGAAGAGTTTGTGATTTTTCTAAAAGAGATTAAAAAAGAAAAATTAGAGAAACTAGCAAATAAAATTAGACTTCAAGTTCAAAACTTTGATTCAAAGATAAGTCACAAATTTACTATTAGTATTGGTGCAACAATGTTTAATCCAGATGATACAAAAGATACTATATTTAAAAGGGTTGATAAAGCACTCTATCAATCAAAAAATACTGGCAAAAATAAAGTTACTATATCTTAATTAAATCTCCTCTTTTATCTTCTCTAAGTCTTTGATTTTTTCTAAATATTGCTCTTTTCTTGATTTTACAAAATTTATTCTATCTTCATTTATCTCTAGATATTGCTCTTTTGAATATTTAACAATTTTAAATAAATAGTTTCTTTTTGAAGTTAAAAAATCTTCAATTTTTTCAAATCCGAAATTGGCTTTTAGTTTTGCAACAATTTCATCTTCTCTAGGATGAGTAATAGAAAATTTTGCTGGTTCTTTTTTATATAACTCTTCTGATTCTAAGATTTGTTGTTCAAAGTGAGCGATTGTTGCTTGAGTAGTTTGAATATATGAATATGATAATGCTCCATTAAAATATGCGAATTTTTTTCTAATAGCTGAAATATTTTCTAAAATAGCTGTATGGTATGTTTTTAAAACATTTTCATAAACTTTTGCTGCAAAGTGCCTTGTATTTGAGAATTCTAAATCTGAACTAATTTCTCTTTGTTTTCTAATAAGTTCATAAGGTTCTTGCCATTTTGTAACTTCATTTTTAATTATATTATAAGCATCTCTAAATGCTTCATCTGTATCAAGTTCAATATTTTTTAGAAGTTTGATTGATCTTTTAAACATTTTATCAACAGTTTGGTCATCATAAAAAAGCTTTTTATAAATACCATCTGAATCAATCCAATAAGTTTCATAATCATATTTTTCAATTTTTGAACCTATAAAGCTTTTTGTTTCTTCAAATCTATTATTTGTTCTTTTTTTTATTCCTTTGTATGTTTCATGGGCAATTTTTTCCATAATAGACTCAAGTGAATTATAAATATTAAATAGTTCTTTTGAATATTTTTTATAAATATTCTCAAAATGTTCAATAACCGTATTTTCACAGCCTTTTAAAACATCAATTAACGCATCGTAGATTTTTGTAATAGTTTCATATTCTTTGATTAAAATATCACAAATCCCTTTTAAATCTTTTTTAATTGCAAAAGCTTTTGCTTCAGCGGCTTGAGGTCTAATAGTGTTTTCTATAAATTCTAAAACTTCATTAATATTTGAGTCTTTTAGAAGTTTCATATCATCTGTCATATCTTTTGAATTAATCTCTTCAACTTTTTTGTGAAATTCTTCAAATGAATCTTTAAAAAATTCCAATGATGAAACACCAATATTATTATTTAATTCATTTTTAAATTTTTTTGTAATTATGCCAAAAGAGTCATCCAATAAAACCCTTTTTTGATGAGCTCTTGATTCAAGAGCCATTCTTGCAGAAATCGGAGTAACTTGTGCAAAATATTTTCCAAATTTTTCTTTTACATAATTTGTAGTAGTTTCAACTTGATCAGGAGTTAATTTATCTTTTTGGTTTAAAACACATAAAGATTTGTTTTTAAAGTGTTGCATATATTCATCAAGAACTTCTGCTTCTGATAATTTTCCTGCATTATCAATTAAAGTTAGCCAAATAATTCCTCCAACATCTCTTAGAACTTTTCGTGTTGTTTCTGTATCACTTTGAGATTGAGAGTTAAGTCCTGGCGTGTCAACAAATGAAATATCTTTTAAAATATCCATAGGAGCATAAAGTGTAAGATATTTTATATCTTGCATTTCATCTTGTCTTTGGTCTGTAAAATCGGCGATTGATTCAATTGGAGCGAACTCTTGAGCTCCTGAATAATAAGTTATTTTTAGTTTATACTCTTCTCCATAATTTATAAAATTTACTTTAGATGTAACTGGTGTAATTCCTGTTGGTAAAATATTTCTTGAAAGTAGGGCATTTAAGAAAGTTGATTTTCCAGAAGAGAACTGCCCTGTAATTGCAATTTCCATTGGGTATCTAGCTCGTCTAATTTGCTTTTTTAAAATACCTTCAAGCTGATTTGATGGTAAAAATTTTTCATCAAGTAATTTAGTTTGGATTTTTTTAATATCTCCAACTAAACCATCTTCATAAACAACTTCTTGTAAAGAGTAAGTTTCTTTATATTCATTAACAAAACTTTTTAGGATATTTAAATTTGCACTCATTAGTATAATCCTTTTATTGTTGTTGAAATATTTTCAAGTTTTTTGATATTTTTGTGAATATTAATTGATAGTTCTGCTCTATTTTTATCATTTTCTTCAAATGAATTAATCTGATTTTGAAGTATTTCTTCATCATTTTTAAGTTTTTGTTCAAATGTTTTTAATGGAGCATTTAGTGTAGTAAAAAAAGATTCAATTAAAAGATTACTTACTTTTTTTGCTTTTACTTTTATATCTTCTTCTATTGAAGTAAATTGATATTTAATAAGCAGCTCTATTTCTCTATCTAATTCATTTAATTTTGTATCTTTTGATTTTGAAACGGCATCTATTACTTGTGAAATTAAAACTTCATTATTTGAAGTCAAAAAGCCTGATTTAAAGTCATCTTGAAAAAAACCTCTTGCATCAAAGTTCTCATTTTTATGACCTATTGTAAAACCTAAATCTTGATATTTTTGTTCACATTGTTCACCAATAGTTTGAGATTTTTTGATAAATTTATATCTATAATCTCTAATTACATCAATAATTCCATCTTTTATTGCAGTTTCTACAATTACTCTTATTCTTGTATTCTCAGGTCTTTTTTTTGTTTTTTCAAAAGAATATCGAACATCTCCCACAACTCTTTGTTTTATTACTGTTTGTAAATCCATGAGTTCACTTTGTAAAAAGGTTTCTAAAGAGTTTACATACTCTTTTGTATCATTTTTATAATAAGTGATATCTTCACTCATTGCTTGAAATATTCTTGTATTTACAGATTTTTTCTTATTAAAATCTTGAAGTTCTACTTCCAATTCATCTTTTGATTTTGAAAGAAGTTGTAATTCATAGTTATAAAAAGAGTTTTGTTTTTCAATAACTTTTTGGAGCTGATTTTTAGCTGATTGAATTACAAGTTCACCTTTTTGAGAACTTGAACCAAAAAGTGTTTCATTTAGGTATTGTTCAATTTCTAAGATTCCTGTTTGCTCTATTGTATATCCAGCTTTTAGAGCTTCTTCTTCACGACCAGTTCTATGTAAGAGAGCCATTCTTCCAGAAATAGGAATAAATTTAATAGTTTTTAAAATATAATCAAGTTGAGAATCTTTATTTTGAGACTTTAATTGTCTTTCAATTGATGATTTTGTGTATTTAATAACTTCATCAAGTTGTTCTTTTGAAACTGTATCTGCTCTTGTAATTACAATCAAAAGTTTTGAAATATTTTGATATAAAACAGCATCAATTATAAACTCAACATCTTTTAAAGTTGCACTTTGAGATACATTCATTAAATGCAACATCATATCACATTGGCTGATATACTCTTTTGTAATTTCTTCCCTTTGAATAACAGGGTCATCAAGTCCAGGTGTATCAACTATTTCAATTCCATCAGATAAAAAGTCTAGTTTAGAACCTAATTCTACATATTTTACAAGATTACATTTTTTTCCACTTGCTGCTGCTGATGTATAAGATGACAAATCATTAATATCAATTTCATCAAATCTAGAAGTTGGTCTGATATAATTTTTTAGATCTTCTCCAAAAATTTTATTTGTTTCGTTTACAAATTCTCTCATAGATTCTAATTGTTCAGCTGATTTTACAATTCTTTCCCACTCTTGAGTATTCCAGTAATATACTTTTGCATTATCAGTTGAGTTGTGTTTTACAATAGTTAAATTTGCAGTTTCAGGAACAACAGCACTTCCAAGGATTTCTCTTCCCATTAAAGCATTTAACATTGTAGATTTACCAGCGTTCATAACACCTGTAATTCCAATAGAGAATTTTTGAGTATTTAAATAGTTTTTTGTAGCGTTAATCTCTTTTGAAATTTCTTCATTTGTAATATCTACTTGTAATTGAGATATTAATTCTTCAACCGTTGCTTTTAATTCTTTAAATGATGATTTTTCAAGTTCAGTATCAACTTTATTGCTAGAAGTTATAGTGTATTCATCTACTAAATCTAACTCTTTATAATCAAATAAAGATATTAATTTATCATAATTTTGACCATTGATTATGTTTTCACTTTTTAGATATTCAAACGATGAATGTAAAACTGAAATATTTTGTTTTGATTTATTAGTTAATATTGACTTTACTATCATATGTTGTAAATGATTGAGTTCATTTATATTTGAAGGACTTTTAACTTTTAATTGTTGGCATAAAGTTTTGAATGATGTTAATGGTAAATATTTATCATAATTCTTTCTTGTTGCACTTATAATTAAAGCATAAATTGTAAATACTTCTTCATTTACTGCTGTTTCAATTGGTTCTAAATCTAAATTTTCTTCAAAAGTTATACCGTGATACAGTAAGAAATAATCATTTGCTAAACTCATTTTAATTCCTCTAAAATATAAAAAGTTAAATATCACCAATGATATTTAACTTTTTATATTTTTATTTACGAAGGAGGGAATCCTTCGTAATAATTATCTTAGTGCTACTAATTTTCTTCTTAAGTAAGCAATTTTATTTTGTAATGGTAAATGTTTTGGACAATGGTCTTCACATGCCATTAATGACATACAACCAAAAATTCCATCATCATCACCGATTAATTCATAGAAATCTTCAGCAGTTCTTTTATCATGAGGATCTACTTCAAATCTTGCAACTCTATTTAATCCAACAGGTCCAACAAAATTTGGTCTCATTAATGCAGTTCCACAAGAAGCAACACAAATTCCACACTCAATACATCTGTCTAATTCGAAAGTTTGTTCAGCAATTTCTGGCTCAATTCTATCTTCTAATTTAGAAATATCTACTTCGTGATCATTATGAATCCATGACTCAACTCTTTTAGACATTCCATCCATCCATTTACCTGTATTTACAGATAAATCTTTAATTAATTCAAATGCAGGCATAGGCATTAATTGTAATTTTCCACTTGGATAATTAGCTATTAATGTTCTACAAGCAAGTGTTGGTTTTCCATTTACAACCATACCACAACTTCCACAAATTCCAGCACGACAAACAAAGTCAAAAGATAAATCTGCATCCATCTCTTCTCTTATTTTCATTAATGCAATAAAAAGAGTCATACCTGGAGTTTCTTCTAAATGATAATCCACGAAATGAGGTTTTGAAACCTTACTTCTTGGATTGAATTTTAAAACTGATATTGTAATATCTCTACCTTTTTCAATACTCATTATAAATCTCCTGCTCTTTCATTTTTTTCTCTATAATTCATAGGTAAATCAAATGGCATTAAGGCATGTTGGATTTCATGTCTATCTTTACCTTCTGCTTGCATTTTTTCTGTAATCTCATCAACTTGCGCTTGTCTTTTTTCTGATAAATCATGTTCTATAATCATACCCTTAGCACCATATCCTCTAAATGCAGGAGGTAATTCCATAGTCATAATGTCTAATGCTTCATAAGAAATTGTTGGAAGTGTTTGATTTTCATCTGGCCATGAAGTTAATGTTCTATTTAACCAGTTTGCATCATCTCTTTTTAAGAAGTCTTCTCTATAATGAGCTCCTCTTGATTCTGTTCTTAGTAATGCCCCATTAGCAACACAAAGTGCTACTTTTAACATTCTAGGAACTCTATAAGCTTCTTCAAGTTCTGGATTTCCAACTCTTTCTTTAGATTTAACAGTGATTTTTTTAGTTTTATTTAATAACTCTTCAAGTTCTTCAACAGCAGCTTTTAAGTTAACACCATCTCTAAAAATACCAACTTTCTCATCCATTAAGTTTTGCATTCTATTTTTGATTCTGAATATATCTTCTGTTCCAGTATAAGCTAAAATATCATTTAAATATTTATCTTCTTTATCTAAGAATCTTTGAACAGTCGAAGTTGGAATATTTACATCATTTGCAATACAATAATCAGCAAAGTAGTTACCAATAATCATACCAGCAACAACTGTTTCAGAAACACTGTTTCCTCCAAGTCTGTTAAAACCATGCATATCCCAACAAGAAGCTTCACCACAAGCAAATAAACCACTTAAGTTTTGAGATTCACCAGTTGGTTTTGTTCTAATTCCACCCATTGAGTAGTGTTGCATTGGTAAAACTGGAGCCCATCCTTTTTTACCTTCATCAGCTGGATCGATACCATTGAAAATCATACAAATTTCTTGTACATCTCTTAGATTTTTTTCAATATGTTCTCTACCTAAAATAGAAATATCTAACCAAACATGGTATCCATAAGGAGAAGGAACACCTTTACCATTTCTAATATGTTCAATCATTCTTCTTGAAACAACGTCTCTTGAAGCTAGTTCTTTTTTCTCTGGCTCATAATCTGGCATAAATCTATGACCATCAACATCTCTTAAGATTCCACCATCTCCTCTACAACCTTCAGTTAATAAAATTCCTGATGGTACGATTGGTGTTGGGTGAAATTGAACAGCTTCCATATTTCCTAAAGTTGCAATTCCAGTTTCAAGAGCAATTGCAGCCCCAATACCTTCACAAATAACAGCATTTGTAGTTTGTTTAAATACTCTTCCATATCCACCTGTTGCGATACATGTACCTTTTGCAACATAAGCTTCTAATTCACCTGTAATTAAATCTCTAACGATTGCTCCATAACATCTTCCATTTTCATGAATAATTGATAAAGCTTCTTTTCTATCTCTAATATCAACATTATGTCTTAATGCTTCATTTGCAACACCAAATAACATAGTATGTCCAGTTGCATCAGCTGTATAACAAGTTCTCCATTTTTTAGTTCCACCAAAGTCTCTTGATGTAATTAATCCATGTCTGTCAGCATCTTCTGTAATTGTTGTTTTTTTAGCATTAATAACAGCTTCTCTTGATCCCTCTTTAACTCTAGACCAAGGAACCCCCCAAGCTGCTAATTCTCTAATTGCTTTTGGAGCAGTGTGTACGAACATTCTCGCAACTTCTTGATCACATCCCCAGTCAGAACCTTTTACAGTATCAGCAAAGTGTAAATCTTCATTATCACCATCAGACATTTTAGAGTTACCTAAAGATGCTTGCATACCACCTTGTGCAGCAGCACTATGTGATCTTTTAACAGGAACTAAAGATAAAACGATTGTATTTAAACCTTTTTTTTGTGCAGCAACAGCAGCTCTTAGACCAGCTAATCCACCACCAATTACCAATGCATCACAGTAAT
Source organism: Aliarcobacter sp. (assembly GCA_028703945.1). Classification (GTDB taxonomy): domain Bacteria; phylum Campylobacterota; class Campylobacteria; order Campylobacterales; family Arcobacteraceae; genus Aliarcobacter. Next base: position 42,133 of record JAQVLW010000001.1, read on the forward strand.
TAATTTTCATTATGCAATTCCCCCAACACTTTTATTTGTAATTTTATATTCCATTACTTGAGCAGTTGGTTGATATTTTTGACCAACAGTTCCATTTGCTGCATTTTCCATTCCGATTTTCATATAAGCCGCAAGTGATGCAAAACCTAATACTAAAAAGAATACTGTTAATGCCCATTTTACTTTTTTAAGTGCTTTTCTACTAGCTTTTGGGTTTTCACCATCAAACCATCCCCATTTTACACATAATCTATAAAGACCAATTGTTCCATGAAATTCAACTGCTAATAATAAAAGAATGTATAAAGGCCACATCCATTCAGACCAAACTCTATCTGAACTTGCATATGGTCCAATTGCATCTGAATGAGTCATAATGATATATAAGTGAACAGAACCTAGGAAAAACATTACAAAACCTGTAAATGCTTGAATAAACCAAAGTTTTGTATCATCATGATTCATACTTTTCGAGTGAGCTTTCATTACTTGGAATTGTTTAAAATTACCTGGTAATTTTCTCATACCTAAAGCGGCATGAACAATAAAAATTGCAAATACTATAAAAGCAATAATAGAAACAATGATTGGTTGCCCTTCCTTGAAAATAAAACTACCCTCAAAGAATTTTGTGATTGTATACATAAAATCTTTGCTGATTAAAATTGACGAGACAAAAAGCATATGTCCCCACATAAATAAAGCTAAGAAACCACCTGTAAAACTTTGCATGAAATCAAGTTTTGCAGGTACTCTACTCTTTCTTCCTTCCTCTGTTTTCCCCAAATAACCTTCTATTAGGTCACTCATTTGCTATCCTTTCTGCGATTTAGATTTTTTTGAATAATAGCAGTATAATAGCTTAAAGCTACTTCAAATATCTTTATATTTTTGTGAAAAATGATGTTGAAAAAAGGAGAAAATAATCGAAAAAAACCCCTGTTAAGGGGTTTTGATAAAGAAGAGTTTTATGAAAAAAATTAATTAATAAGAAACGAAGATGTTACTTATTAACACAGGCTATTTTATAAATAGAGATTGAACTGCAAATTGAGTTAATTTTATTATTTCATCAATATTCATTGCGGGAATAAAAAATACAATAGCAGAACCAATTCCACCTAAGAGTGTAAGAATTGCAACAAAAGCTATCGCATAAGTTGAAACCCTTTTATCATTAAAATCTTCACTAATGCAAGCTTCTTCTGGAGAATAAAAATACATCATTGCAATTAGTTTGAAATAGTAATAAACAGAAACAATAGTAGCAATTATTGCAACAATTGTAAGTCCTATGTAACCTGCATTTATAGCTTCTGTAAATACATATAATTTACCAATGAATCCTATTGTTGATGGAATTCCTGCAAGTGAGAATAAGAATATTGTCATCATTGCTGCTAAAAATGGTCTTTGTTTTGCTAAACCTTTAAAATCATCATAAGTTACTTTTACATTTGTTTCTGAAATAATGTGTGATGCTAATCCAAAAGCTCCAAGAGCTGATAATAAATAAGCAATTAAATAAAACATTGTTGCATATGCTGAATCAATATTAATAATATGTCCATCTTTGTAACTTAAAGCAATAAATGCTAAAAGTACATACCCTGTATGAACTATTGAAGATGCTGCTAACATTCTTTTTATAATTTGTTGAGTAATTGCTAACCATGTACCAAATACTAAAGTTAAAACAATAATTATTGTAATAATACCATCCCAGAAATCTATGATAGGTGCAATATAACTTAATATCATTCGTAAGAAGAAAGAGAATATAGCAATTTTAAATGTTGATGCCATGTAACCCGTAATAACCATTGGTGCACCTCGATAAACATCAAGAACCCAAGATTGAAACGGAAATGCAGCAATTTTAAATAAAAATGTAAATAAGATTAAAGTTAATCCAATATATACAAGTATCATTTGATCTGAATTAGCAGTTAAGATAAATGCTGATAAATTAGCTAAATTTGTACTTTGAGTTGCTCCATAAATTAGAACAACTCCTAAAAGATAAAATGCTCCAATAAATGAACCTAATACTAAATATTTGAAAATAGCTTCAACTCTTTTTGAATCATCACTATTGTATCCCACCATAATATAAATAGAAAAAGAAGCAATTTCAAGTGCAATGTAAGCAGTAACTAATTCATTTGCATGGGCTAAAATCATCATACCAAATAAAGCAAATAATAATATAGAGAAGAATTCACCTTTGAAATAACTTCTATGTTGGAAATAATGTTCACCAATTAATAGGGTTAACAAAGTTCCCGCTATTAATAAAATATTAAAAAAGTTTGAAAAAGTATCAAAAGTTAAAACATTGTTTAATAAACTCTCAAATGGTTGTACTGAATAAGAGTTGTTAATGTTACTTAAAGAAAAAGCTAAAGCAATTATTAAAAAGAGTGAAGAAGCAACTATGAAATTTTTTACAGTAAAATTTTTATACATGCTCATAAACATAAGTACTAAAGCACCAGCTAATATAGTTAAAGCTGGAATTAAATAGAAAAATTGATTCATTTTACTGCTCCTATTTGTAAAATATCATTTAGATAATAAGTTACAGTTGGTTCAAATTTATTCATAAAAATCTCTGGATAAAATCCCATTAAAAATACTAAGATGACCCATGGAGCTAATCCTACAATCTCTTTTACTTTTAAATCTCTCATTTTAAGTTCAATAGAACCCTCTGGTCTATTTTGTAAAATTGCTCTTTGAAACATCCATAACATATAAGTAGCTCCAATAATAACAGTTAATGCAGCGATATATCCTAAAGTATGATTAAATTCATATATACCAAAAATTATTAATAATTCTGAAACAAAACCATTAGTTCCTGGAAGTCCAATATTTGCAAATAACATAACTGCAAAAATAAACGTAAATATTGGAGCTTTTTTTGCAATTCCACCTAAATCTTTTATTGTTTTAAATCCTGTTTGTTCATGCATTATTCCTACAAGTAAAAATAGTGCTCCAGTTGCAATTGCATGAGCAATTATTAAATATAAAGACCCATTTATCCCATAAGAATTTAATGAAAAAATTCCAGCAGAGATAAAACTTAAGTGAGAAGCTGATGAATATGCAAACATTCTCTTAATATCATCTTGCATAAGAGCCGCAATTCCAAAGTATATTAAACCAAATAATCCAATAGCTACAAACCAAGTTGAAAATTCAACATAAATATCTGGGAAAATTGGAATCATAAATCTAACAATTGCATAAACACCAAGTTTTGCCATTATTGAAGATAATAAAAATACTGCTCCTGTTGGGGCATTTTTATATGTTTCCATAATCCAAGTATGAAGTGGAAAAATTGGAATTTTAATTGCAAAAGCAGCTAAAAATGCTAAAAATAACCAAACTTTTGTATCATAAGGAATAGTAGATATTTGCATTAAACTATCATAAGCAAACGACCATTCTCCAAATTGATTGAAGTGAGCAACACCTAAATATAAAATAGCTACAAACATTAATAATGAACCAGCCATTGTATAAACAGTTACTTTAATTGTAGTAAATACTTTGTCTCCAAAACCATAAGAACCAATCATCAAGAAAACAGGTAAAAGCATAACTTCCCAAAAGAAGTAAAAAAGAACAATATCTAAAGAAAATAAAGTTCCAGTTACACCTGACTGAACTAAAAGCATATTTATCCAATAACCCTTAGTTTTTCCTTCCCACAATAATAAATAAGCTGTAGGAATTAAAATAGCAATCATCATTAAAATAGTAAGAGAAAACCCATCTAATCCAATATAATAATTTATTCCATAAGTTTCAATCCAAGGAATATTCGTAACAAATTGCATTCCAGCACTTGGAACAAATTCAATATAGATTTTTAACACAAGTGCCAGAATAACAGTAGTAGTTAAAAAAGCAATGTTTCTAATAGTATTTACATCTCTTGTTGTAAGCATTAATCCAATGGCTACAACTGCCGGTAAAAATATAATAAATGAAAGTATATCTGAGCTCATACTATAATCCTAATGTGATATATAAGTAGATAAATACACAAGTCATACCAATTAGCATGAATGCAGCATAAAATCTAACATTTGCATTTTGTATCATGGCAACTTTTTTCCCAATATTTACAAAACCAATTGATGAATTCATAATAAACGCATCTATTATTTTTTCATCAATAACTTTATCTATAAATGTTGATAATTTTTTAGTTGATTGAACAAATAAAACATTATAAATCTCATCAATATAAAATTTATTTCCAATTAATCCAGTTTCATTTTCTGGTTTACTTACATCAAAATTAGCATATTTAGCATAAGCTGCCATAATTCCTGTAGCTGCAACAATAACTGATAATGCCATCAATACATATTCTGTTATATGATCCATATGAATGTGTTTAGAATGTAGTTGTCCTAACCAAGAGTCAACAAAATGATTTCCTCCAAATATACTAGGAAGGTTTAAAAAACCAGCTCCAACAGCACCAATTGCTAAAATTAATAAAGGAATAGTGATTGTTTTTGATGTATAAACATAATGTTCGTCGTGGTGGTTTGGTGCCACAAAAACTATAAAATACATTCTAAACATATAAAACGCTGTTAAAAATGCTGTAAACATTGCTATCGCCCAAATCAAATATTGACCTTCTTGAAAAGCAGCAGCTAAAATAGCATCTTTTGAAAAGAATCCTGAAAATGGAGGAATTCCTGAAATTGCAATAACACCTATTAAAAAGGTTGTTCCAATAATTGGTAAATTTGCTCTGTGTTGTGCAATTTTAAAGATATTTTGCTCATGATGAAGCGCCATAATAACCCCTCCAGCACCCATGAATAACATTGCTTTGAAGAAAGCATGAGTAAATACATGGAAAAGTCCAGTTGAATAAAAACCAAGTCCAACAGCTATAAACATATACCCTAATTGACTCATAGTTGAATAAGCAAGAATTTTTTTAATATCTGTTTGTCTAGTTGCGATGATTGCCGCAAATAAAGCTGAAAATGCACCAATATAAGCTATAAATATTCCTACTTGCTCAATTCCAACATATAAAAAGTGAAATCTTGCAACCATATAAACACCCGCTGTTACCATTGTAGCTGCGTGGATTAATGCTGAAATAGGAGTAGGACCTGCCATTGCATCAGGAAGCCATACATAAAGTGGAACCTGTGCTGATTTCCCCATTGCCCCTACAAATAATAAAAAGCCTGAAAGAAGTAATAATTCATTAGAAACATTACCTAAATTTGCTTCAATAGAATCAAATGATAAATCAACTTGTCCTAAAGCAAAAAATAGTGTTACAACTCCTAGTAAAAAACCAAAATCTCCAACTCTGTTTGCAATAAAAGCTTTATTTGCCGCAAGTACATTTTCTGATTTTCCATAATAAAATTTAATTAAAAGATATGAACAAACTCCAACACCTTCCCAACCAATAAACAAGATAATTGGATTATCAGCTAATACTAAAATTAACATAGAGGCTAAAAATAGGTTAAAATAAGCAAAAAACTTACCATATCCACTATCACCTTTCATATATCCAACTGCATAAATATGAATTAACCAACCAACAAATGTTACAAACATTGACATAAATATTGAAAGATTATCACCTAAAAAAGCCATTTCAATATTTAATTTATCAACATTAAGCCAAGTAAAAAGTTGTTGTTTAAAGATGATTTTTTCATTATACATTCTTAAAAATAGACAAAACGTAATTAGAAAAGAGATAAAAGGAGTTATTGTTCCAATTAAAGAAAAATAAATATCATTTACTTTTGATTTCTTTATATGGTAAAAATAAAGTAATCCACTTACAATTGACCCTAATAATGGGGCTAAAATTATCCATACTAATAGTGGTGTATTCATAATTTCTCACTTTGTGTAAGAGTTGTGAAAATATCTGTATCCAAAGATTTTCTTGATCTATATAATAAAATTATTACAGATAAAAATATTGCAGCTTCCGCAGCAGCAATTGAAATAACCATGATAGTAATAACTTGAGGGTCCATGTTAAAATGGTATCTTGCAAATGTTACTAAAAATAGATTTACTCCATTTAACATAAGTTCAATTGACATATAAATTACAAAGATATTTCTTCTAGAAACTACTCCAATTACTCCAATAGAGAACAACATCATTGAAACAAAAGCATAAGATGTTAACGAAATCATAATTGCTCTCCTTTGTTATTAAGTTTTGATTTTCTTTTTTTTGCAAGTACGACAGAACCAATAAGTGCAATTAAAAGTAAAATTGAAATTAACTCAAAAGCAATAAACCAATTATTGTAAAGTTCAAGTCCTATTGGTTTTATGTCTCCAAAATTTGTATCACTAATAGTTAAATCTTTTGCAGGTAATTTTGAAACAGCTTTTAATACTAAGACATTTAATGGAATCATAATAAAAGCACCAAGAACCATAAATTTGTATTTATTAGGTTCTTTTGGTAAATCTTCTTCTTTTATATTTAAGAACATTAATATAAATAAAATTAAAGTCATAATTGCACCTGCATAAACTATAATTTGTACTAAAAATAAAAAAGTTGCATTTAACAAAGCAAACATTCCTGCAACACTTAACATTGTAATTAAAATTCCAAGTGCACTATACATAGGATTTTTATTTACAATCATAGCAATTGCTCCACTAATTGCTAAAAATGCTAAAGCAATAAAAACTAAATCAGCCATTATTCAAATCCTTTGATCTTTCGTTTGCCATTAAAGCTTTTTTATCTAATACAAAATCTTCTCTTTTACTTGATGTAAATGAAAAAATTCCAGTATCCATTCTGATTGCGTCACAAGGACATGCTTCGACGCAATAACCACAAAACACACACTCTAATAAGTCTATTTTAAACTCTTTTGGTCTTTTTTCATCATAACCATCAAATCTTTCTTCCGCTTCAATAAAAATACAATCAGCAGGACATGCAGTTGCACACATAAAACAAGCAACACATTTTTCAGTGTTATTTTCATGTTTTGTAAGTCTATGAACACCTCTGTATCTTTCATTTAAGTCAGTTGGTTGAACTTCTGGATAAGCCATAGTTTTTAAATTATCTATGTCCTTAAAATTTTTAACAAAATGTCTAAAAGTTGTTTTCATTCCTCCAGCAATTGCAGGAAGATATAACTTGTCTTTAAATGATTTACCGTATCTTGGTACTACTTTTATTCCCATTTTAACTTCCTCTTACTACAACAAAGATTGCTGTTATTACAATATTTAAAAGAGCTAATGGAATTAGAACTTTCCAACCTAACATTTGTAATTGGTCATATCTAAATCTCAATACAGTCCATCTAACCCAAATGAAAACAAATGCCATCATAAAGAATTTTACTAAAAAAGTCCCAATTTGGATTACTGCAGTTGCAATATTAACACCATTTGTTCCTAGTCCTGTAACAAGAAAAGAGATTAATACAGCCATTATAAAAATAGCTAAAGACCAAAATATAAAAGTTAAAACTTTTGTCTCTTTTTCTCTTGATTTATTTGAACCAACTGCTTTATTATTTTTCTTCATCCATTTTGTAAGGAAAAATATTTTTATTGGAAGAAGTATAATAATTGCTAGAATTACATAGTTTATATTACTTTGAATTGCTTGTGTATCTAACCAAGGAATTTGATAACCACCAAAAAACAAAGTTACGATTATTGCACTTGAAGCACTCATAGCTGAATATTCACCAACTTGAAAAAGTCCAAATCTCATTGCAGAATATTCAGTATGATAACCAGCAACTAATTCCGATTCTCCCTCAGCTAAGTCAAAAGGTGCTCTATTTGTTTCTGCAAATGCACAAATAATAAAAATAATTGCTGCAAGTGGTTGTATAAATATTCCCCACATTGGAACTATTCCAAAATAAGTTCCGGCTTGTGCATTTACAATATCTGTTAAGTGAATTGAACCATATGATAAAAGCATTGAGATAATTGCTAATCCCATTGCAGCTTCATAAGAGATAACTTGAGCAGATGCTCTAATTGAACCTAAAAGACCATATTTACTACCAGAAGAATAACCTCCAAGAATTATTCCATAAACAGATAATCCAGCAAAGGCTAAAAACCACATTATTCCTAGTTTATTTGGAATAGCCTGCATAATATTTTCTTTTCCATCAATTATTAAAACATCAGCAAAAGGAATAGCTGCAAAAGTTAAAAATGAACACATAAATACAATAGCAGGAGCTATTGTAAAGAAAAATTTGTATTTGATATGAGAAGGAGTAAAGTCTTCTTTAAAAACAAGTTTTAGCATATCTGCAAAACTTTGAATTACTCCTCCTAATCTAAATGGTCCAATATGACATCTGTTTGGTCCACTTCGGTCTTGCATAAATGCTGATATTCTTCTTTCCCACCATACAAAAACTGGAGTTAGTCCAACTGCTAAAATTACAGCTATAACTATATTCGCAATTATGATGATTATAGATGAAGTACTCATAGAGTTCCTTTCTCAATCATTGATTTTAAATCTTCTATTATTGTTGTTATAGTTTTCATTGAATTATTTTTATTCATTTTAGATATAACTTTTTGTTTGATTCCATCACTATTTATATAAGTTCCAGATTTTTCATAAAATGAAGCAACAGGTATTGCAACATTTGAATGTTCAATTGTTGGACAGTTATGACTAAATAAAGAAATTACTTTTTTATCTTTTAGTAAACTTGTATTATTATCAAAATAATTATTCTCTATAATTATTACTAATGAAGTACTATTTAGAGCTATTTCAAAAAACTCTTTCGTTTCATTTATTTCTAATTCTTTAAATGAATTTCTATTAACTGCTTTATCATTTGTTCGTAAATAATCATCTCCAAAGTTTTCATCTATTGTATTTGGAGAATAACCAGAAACTTGAATATTTAATTTTGTTGCCAAATTTTTTACATTTGACATCTCTTCATAAGAAAGATTTGCACTTAATACAAATAATATATTTTTATTTGTTGTAAGTTCTTTGAAAACATTTGTAATAGTATTATCAATAAGTGTTGGTGTATTATTAATAAATGGAGTTTCAAATCTATTTTCACTCTCATTTGTATAAGATAATCTTCCCTCATCACACATAAACCAACCATTTACAGCTTTATTAACCCTTGGTCTAAATCTAAAAATTTGGTCATCTTTATATTTTTCTTTTCTATGATCAACATAAATATTACATCCTTTTGAACAACCATTACAAATTGCATCAAAAGTTTCTAAAAACCAAACCCTTTGTTTAAATCTAAAATCTTTATTTGTTAAAGCTCCAACGGGACAAATATCAATAACATTCATCGCATAAGGATTGTTTAATGGTCTACCAGGAAAAGTTCCAATAACTGAATGATCAGCTCTGTTGATAACTCCTAATTCATTTGTTTTTGTAATAGTTGAACAAAACCTTACACATCTTGTACAAAGTACACATCTTTCTTCATCAAGCATTACATTTGAACCTAAATCAACTCTTTTTCTTGCGTGATTTTTATTTTCAAGATTTACTCTTGATTCATAAAATCCTGATTCCATATAATAGTCTTGAAGTTTACACTCACCTGCTTGATCACAAGTTGGGCAATCTATAGGATGATTTATAAGCTCAAGTTCAAGAATGTCTCTTCTAACTTTTTCAATATTTTCACCTATTGTTCGTACAACCATTCCATCTTTTACAGGAGTATCACAGGCAATTTGAGGTCTTTTTTGACCTTCAATTTCAACCATACACATTCTACAATTACCATCTTTACCAAGTGCTTGGTGATAACAAAAATGAGGAATATGTATATTTTCATCTAGTAATTTATCAATTAGCAAACTACCTTTAGTAGCTTGCATTTGCGCTCCATTTACTGTTATATTAATCAATCCATCCATTAATTGTCCCCTTACACTTGTTAATATTTTTCTTAGTTACCTGTATATAATTGTCTTGGTCTTGCAATTTTATGTTTTGGATCTTGTTTTAACTCTGACCATTGTGCTAACCATCCTGGAGTTCTACCAATAACAAAGATTGGAGTAAACATTTCAACAGGAATTTTAAGTGCAGTTAAAATTACACCTGAATAGAAGTCAATATTTGGATATAAACCTCTTTCTTTGAAATAATCATCACTTAATGCAGCTTGTTCAACAGCATGAGCAATATCTAATAATTTAGAATCAAGTTTTAACTCTTCTTTTAATTTATCTTGTAAACCTTTTAATGTTTCAGCCCTTGGATCTCTATTTTTATAAACTCTGTGACCGAATCCCATTAATCTAAATGGATCATTTTTATCTTTTGCTTTTGCAATATAAGTTGGTACATTTTTAACATCACCAATTAATCTTAATTGATCCATAACTTTTTCATTTGCTCCACCATGTGCAGAACCCCATAAAGCAGAAATACCAGAAGCAATCGCAACATAAGGGTGCGCTTCAGTTGAACCTACATTTCTAACCGTAGTAGTAGAAGCATTTTGTTCATGATCAGCATGTAAAGTTAAGATTGCATCAAGTGCATCAATTTCAACTTGTTTGATTTCATCATTTTTACCATCACCTAAATATTTCATTCTTCCACCTGGATATGCTCTTAACATGTATAAGAAATTTTCAGTGAAATATCTATTTACATCTGGATAAATTAGTGGTGTACCAATTGAATTTCTGTAAGCCATAGCTGCAATTACTGGCATTTTAGCTAAGATTCTTCTTCTCATCATTTTAAATGCATTTTCATCTTCTAAATGTAAGTGATCTTTATAAAATGCAGAAAGTGCCATAGTAGCAGCTCCCATAGTTGCCATTGGATGAGCACCATCTGGTAAAGCCTCAAATAATCTAATAATTCCTTCATTTAAAAACGATCTATGTCTAATTTCTAAATCAAAGTTTTTAGAAGCTTCAGGAGTTGGAAGTTTTCCTCTCATTAATAAATAAGAAACATCCAAGAAAGAGTGTTTTCCAGCTAAATCTGTAATATCATAACCTCTATATCTTAACTCTGAGTTTTCACCATCAATAAATGTAATTTTAGATTCACAAGAAGCAGTTGAAGTATAACCAGGGTCATAAGTAAACATTCCAGAATCTTTATAGAATGTAGAAATATCTACAACGCTAGGTCCTCTTGTACCATCAATAATATTGTATTCAAATGATTTTCCATTTCTGTTATCAGTTAATGTCATTGTATTTTTAGTCATAATTTTCTCCTGTTATTTAGTTAATTTAGTTTTTAAAATGTATATCAAATTCTTGAGGGAATTTTCTTACAATACTCTCAATAATATCTTTAACTGCTGGTGCAAAAACACAAACAGTTTTTCCATTCATAGTGTTACATACGTCAAGTATCGTATTTAAATCTTCTTTTGAACCTTCACCTTTTAAGATTTTTTTCAAAATCTTATCTATCCAGCCTGTACCCTCTCTACAAGGTGTACATTGACCACAAGATTCGTGGTGATAAAACTCTATCAAATTTTTAGCTACATCAACCATAGATGTATCTTCATCAATAACTATCATTCCTCCTGTACCTAAAGTTGAACCAATATCCCACATAGATTCATAATCTAATACAGCATTTTGAACTTCATCAGCTGTTAAGATTGGACAAGATGAACCTCCTGGAATAATTGCTTTTAATTTTTTTCCTTCAATCATTCCACCACCAAGAATATTTAGAAAATCGATCATTTTATTTCCATAAGCCATTTCATAAACACCTGGGTTTTTAACAGGTCCAGAAATTGCAAATAGCATGGTTCCCGGTGATTTTGGTGTTCCATATTTTGTGTATCCAATAGAACCATTTTCTACAATATTTGGAACACTAGCTATTGTTTCTACATTGTTTACAGTTGCTGGATTATCGAAGAACCATTCACATTCTTTTCCTGCTGGCTTAAGTCTAGGATGTCCACGTTTTCCTTCAAGAGACTCAATAAGTGCTGATTTTTCACCACAAATATAAGCTCCTCCACCTCTGTGAACTGTAATATCAACTTTAAAATCATATTTATTCATGATTTTATCACCAATAATACCAGCAGAGTAGGCTTCTTTTATTGCTTCGTTTAATCTATCAATAAAAAATTTATATTCACCTCTTATATAAATATAAGCGTGATGAGCATTTATTGCATAACAAGTACAAATAATACCTTCAATTAATAAATGGGGGTCATATTGGAAAATCTGTCTATCTTTAAACGTTCCAGGTTCTGACTCATCTCCATTTACAATTAAATATGCAGGTCTTGGGTCATTTTTAGGCATTAATTCCCATTTTGGTCCACAAGCTGCTCCACCTCCACCTTTTCCTCTAAGTCCAGATGCGGTAACTTCAGCTGTAACTTCATCAGGAGTCATAGAAAAAAGTTTATCAATAGAAGAATATCTTCCATTTGCAAGAGCAACTTCTAATTTATGTGAATTTGGAATGTCAAAATTTTTACTTACAATTTTTGTTATCATTTTTTGCACTCCTTAATTAATTCATCAACTTTTTCAATAGTTAATTTTTCATGATATTCACCATTTAAAGCAAACATTGGAGCTCCACCACAAGCACCAAGACATTCTACTTCACTTAAATGAAATAAACCATCAGCACTTGTTTGCCCAGCTTCTATTCCTATTGTTTCTTTTATATGTTTTTTGATTTTAGAAGAACCACACAACATACAAGAAAGAGTTTTACATAATTCTATATGATGTTTTCCAATTGGTTTTAAGTTAAACATTGTATAAAAAGTTGCAACTTCATAAACTTGAATAGGAGTTTTCCCTAATTTATCAGCTACATAAATCATAGATTCAGGGCTAACCCAAGATTCTTGTTCTTGCACTAACCATAATGCTGGTAACATTACCGAATCAATAACTGGGTATCTACTTACATATTCTTGAAATTTTACTTCATTTTCAGGTGTAAATTTAAAACTGCTCATTATCTATCAAACTCCCCTGCAATAAAATTCATACTAGCCATCGTTACAACAGCATCAGCTAACATTCCACCTTCAACAATTTTTGAAAATGCTGAAAGTGCATAAAAACATGGAGGTCTACATTTAACTTTGTAAGGTCTTCCGCTTCCATCACTTACAATAAAAAATCCTAATTCTCCATTTGCAGCTTCTGTTGATGAATAATATTCACCTTTTGGAACTTTGATTCCTTCAAATGTAAGTTTAAATTGATTCATTAAACCTTCAATATTTCCATAAACATCTTTTTTACTAGGTAATAAAATTCCTGGTGCAATTACATTTATAGGACCAGTTGGAAGTTCATTCATTGCTTGTTTAATAATTCTCATAGATTGTCGCATTTCTTCAAATCTACACATCATTCGATCATAAACATCTCCATGACTTCCTACAACAATGTCAAAATCAAAATTTTCATAACCATAATAAGGTTTATCTTTTCTTAAATCATGCGCCACACCAGCAGCTCTTAAATTTGGACCTGTTATTCCATATTGCATTGCAAAATCAGCTTTTATAACACCGACATCTTGTGTTCTATCTAAGAAAATTTTATTATGAGCTATTAAAGATAAAGCATCATTTATTGCTATTTCAGTTTCTTTTAAAAATACAGCCAAATCTTCACTAAATCCATCATATAAATCAAACTCTAAACCACCAATTCTGGTATATGTATTTGTAAGTCTAGCTCCTGTTAATTTTGATAATAAATCATAAGCCATGTCTCTTGGTGCAAATAAATACCAGAAGTTTGTAAGTCCACCTAAATCCACCATATTTGCAGCATTACAAACAAGATGATCAATGATTCTACTTAATTCTCCAATAATTATTCTTATCATTTTAGCTCTTGGAGTTATATCAATATTTAACATCTCTTCAACAGCTTTTGAATAACCAATATTATTTAAAATAGCACTACAGTAATTTAATCTATCAGTATAAGGAATAACTTGAGAATAAGTATGATTTTCACATGATTTTTCAAATCCTCTATGTAAATAACCAATTTCTGTTACACAAGCTGTAATTGTTTCACCTTCCATTGCAACAAAATTTCTAATTGTTCCATGAGATGCTGGATGTGATGGTCCAACATTTAAAAGCATTAAATCATTTATGTCCTCAGGTGTATAACCTTTTGAAACTAAAAGAGGATCCATTTCATCCATTAAATCTTCTGTATGAGTACAAATTTGTCCTTTTGTAATCTCATAATCTTTTCTAAGAGGGTATCCTATAAATTGATGATGATTTAATAATCTTTTTAAGTTTGGATGACCTTTAAATATTATTCCATATTGGTCATAAGCTTCTCTTTCTGCCCAATTAGCAGCATTATATAAATAACAAATAGAATCTACTTCCAATGTAGAGTTGTCTACAAAAGTTTTTACAGAAATTTGATTTTTAAATGAACTATCTCTTAGTATATAAACTACTGCAAATCTTGATGGAGTAGTGTCAGGAAAAGTTAAATAATCAATTACTGTTATATCTAATAAAACTGTGAAATCTTTTTCAGTTTTTAATTTAGAAAGAGTAGATTTAATGTCTTTAGAATCAATTGATAAATCGCATTTAAACATCTAAAATTCCTTTATACTCTTTGATTCTATCTTTTAAAATTGATTCATCATTTGCTTTTTCTTGAATTCTCATAATAGCGTCAAGTACAGCTTCAGGACGTGGTGGACAACCAGCTACATATTCATCAACCGGAATAATTTCATCTATTCCTTGTAAAGTTGTATAGTTGTCATAAAATCCACCAGAACAAGCACATGCTCCCATAGAAATAACCCATTTTGGTTCACACATTTGCTCATAAATTTTCTTTAAAATCGGAGCTTGTTTATATGAGATAGTTCCAGCAACAATTAATAAATCAGCTTGTCTTGGAGAAAATCTTACAACTTCTGCTCCAAATCTTGATATATCATATCTTGAACCAGCAACTGCCATAAACTCAATTCCACAACATGCAGTTCCAAAAACCATTGGCCATAAAGAGTAAGATCTCCCCCAGTTTATAGCATGATCAAGCCTTGTTGTAACAATAGAGTCGCCTAATTTTGATTCAACGCCTAATCCCATGATAATGCCTTTTTCTTATAAAGATAAATTAACCCTGCAAATAATAATCCCATAAATATAAACATTTTAAAAAGTCCAAAATAACCTAATTCTAAAATATTTATAGCCCATGGAAACATAAAAATTATCTCCACATCAAATAATAAAAAGGAAATAGCAACTAAATAAAACTTTACCGAAAATCTGATGTTTGTTGTTCCAATTGGGTTTGTAACACCACTTTCATACACGGTGTTTTTCATTTCTGAGTTTTCATTCTTTGGACCAATAAACCTAGTAAGAACAAACACTACTACAAGTATAAATCCTATTGCCACAAAAATAATAGAGGCTAGAATTAATTCAGTTGACATTTTCCCTCCTATTGATTTAAATTATTGAGCAATTGTACACAAATTTGTAGTACATTATAATGTTTTCCTAATAATTACATCTATTAATCTACATAGTGAGAAAAAATGTAATACTTTGCTATTTTCTTGCTATAAAAACTCTTTAGATAACTGAGATAATGCTATTTCTAGGCTATTTTGACTAAGAGCTAGATTTAATCTAAAATATCCATTTCCATTGTTACCAAAAGAAACACCATCATTTAAAGCTATTTTTGATTTTGTTAATAAAATATTTTTTATCTCATTATGTGAAAGATTGTATCTAGAAAAATCTAACCATAAAAGATAAGTAGCTTCGGGTGGTTTGAAATCTATTTTTGAGTTATTCTTTTTGAGGTAATTTTTTGTAAATTCAATATTAGATAAAAGATATTTTTTTAACTTTTCTACAAATAAAGCACCATCATCATAGGCTGCTTTTGTGGCTACATAACCAAAAAAGTTTATTGATTGAATTTCTCTTTTTTGAGCTATCTTTTTGAATTTATCTAATATCTTTTGATTTTTACTTATGGCATAAGCACTATTTAAACCAGCAATATTAAAAGTTTTTCCAGCACTATTTAAAGTAATAGTTTGATTTGCAATATCTTTTGAAATAGAAGCCAGTGGAGTAAACTTTTTAAATGTAATATCAGAATGAATTTCATCTGAAACTATTATGATATTGTGTTTTATACAAATATTTACAAGTTTTTCCAGTTCCTCTTTACTCCAAACACGACCTACTGGATTGTGAGGTGAACAAAGTGCTAAAATTTTTGTTTTAGAAGTTATTTTTTTTTCTAAATCTTCTAAATCCATCGTGTAATAACCATTTTCATCTTTTTTTAGTTCATTTACTACTACTTTTCTATTGTTTGCATTTACACATTTAAAAAGTGGTGGATAAATTGGAGTTTGAACGATTACTTCATCATTTTCTTCACTAAAGGCTTCAATACAAGCACTGTAGGCTGGAACTACGCCATTTATCATATAAATATCTTCTTTATTTATTTGCCAATTATGTTGCGTATTTTGCCAGTTTATTATTGATTGATATATTTCATCACTATCGATGCTGTAACCATAAAGTGAGTTTTTTGCTGCATTTATAATTGCATCATTTATAAAAGCGGGAGTTTTAAAATCCATATCAGCAACCCAAAGTGGATTTAAGTCTTCATATCCAAAATATTTTTTTAAACCATCATATTTTGCACAATTTGTATTTTTTCTATTAATCTCTTCATCAAAATTGTATTCAATATTATCAAGCATATTCAAAACCTCTATTATAAACTATTTTTTATTGATAAAATGATATAAGATTTATACTAATTACCTCATTAGAGGTATAATTTGAGGGAAAAATGAAAGAAGCAATTGAACTATTAAAAAAACATGATTTACTAAAAATTATTGATGATGAACTTGATATTTATTTAGAAATCCCACATATTGCCTATATTGAAGTTAAAACAGAAAATTCAAAAGCAATTTTATTTACAAATCCAGTTGATAGAAAAAACAATAAAAAATTTGATATTCCAGTACTTATGAATGTATTTTGTAATGAAAAAGCAGTTGAACTTTTTATTGGTGATGGGGATAAAATAGGGAGAGAAATAGAGTCTTTATTAAAAATGAAACCGCCAACAACTTTTAGTGAAAAACTTTCAACTTTTGGGAAACTTTTTGCACTAAAAAATACAATTCCTAAAAAACTAAAAGGAACAGGTGAGTGCCAACAAATCATAAAACTTGGCTCTGACGCAAAACTTTCTGATTTACCGATTCTTACAACTTGGGAACAAGATGGTGGTCCTTTTATTACTATGGGACAAGTTTATACGACTTCTTTAAATGGAGAGTTAAAAAATCTTGGAATGTACAGACTTCAAGTTTATGAAGATAATACTTTAGGACTTCATTGGCAAATTCATAAAGATTCAAATCACTTTTTCCATGAGTATAAAAAAGCAGGTAAAAAAATGCCAGTTAGTATTGGAATTGGTGGAGATCCTATGTATATTTGGTGTGGACAAGC
>JAQVLW010000001.1:59837-65798 GCA_028703945.1 Aliarcobacter sp.
TCTAAAATGCAAAATATTTCAAGTGAAATAAAAGCTTTAAAACAATATTTCCTTGATACAAAAAATCCAATAACTGTAATAAGTGTTGAAAAAACAAGAAATCAAAAATATCTTTTTGAAGAGTTAAAACCACTTTTTGAACATATTAAAATCTTAATTATTGTAGATGCTGCAAAAAATGATGTAACAAATGAATATATGCTTGTTTGGAGAGTTTGCAATAATATCGATTCAAATAGAGATTTATTTATTGATGGGCATACTATGTGTTTAGATGCAACAGATAAAAATGCCCATGATAATTTCAAACGAAGATGGCCTGATGATGTTGATTGTACAAAAGAAGTTATTGAGTCATTGAGACAACGAAAAATAATTGAAGTAAGTGATAAATTTATAAAACAATTTTATTTATAAAATACAAAAGTTTGCTCTTAAGAGCAAACTTTAGATTTTAGATTTAAGAATTTCTCTTATAGCTAATTTTACAATTATTACAATCAAAAATGCTGATCCAAACCCAGCTAAGACATCAGCTGGAAAATGAGCACCTAAACTAATCCGTGAAATTCCTACCCATAATACAAAAATAACACCTAGACCTTTTTGCCAAGCAAATAATAAAGACCAGATGCTTGCAATAATTAGCATTGAGAATGATGAATGTCCACTTGGAAAACTGTGATGATACTCTGCAATTCCTACAATATTCACGCTTCCTATAGGTAAAGCAAGTGGCGGTCTTGGAAAATCCAAAAGTGGCTTGATTATTTCTAAAAATAATGCATCAATAAGGTATGAAATTGCAATTACCGCTATTGGAGTTAACCATAGATAGATTTCTTCTTTATTAAAAGAGTTTGCATTTTTTCTAGCCAACCTGTAAAAAACTATAACAATTAGAATACTTATATAAATATCAAAATGTTTATGAGAACCTAATTCTGTACCAAGAAGCATAATTTTATCAAGAAACTCAGATCTAATGTCATTTATAAAATGAAATAGCCAAACATTAAATCCAAACCAATCATATAGTAAAGTTTTCATATTAAAACCATAGCCCACAATATAATACCACCAGAAGCAGCAACCACGGCCATTGCAAACAACCATTTTTTGCGGGTTAAAACGGTAATTGATGCAAGTGAAATTGCAATTTGTATAAGTGTCATTGCTTGTGCTAGTTTATGATGAGGAATCATTAATTCATCACTTTTTTTGTTTATTTCCTCTGATTCTTGCTCTAAAGTTTCGGCTTTTTTCTTTATATCAGCTTTCTCTTTTTCATATTTATCTATTTTATTTTTATAATAATCACTTTTCTCTTTTGGAGCCACATCAGAAGCTAATTCCATTAGATGAACTTTTGTACTTTTTGCTTGATAGAAGTTCCATTGATCTGAAGCTTGAGTTTTTAAAAGTACGGCTTCATTTTTATATAACATTGCTTCATTTTGAGTAGCTCCACCTTGATAACTAACAATGGCTCCAATGGATGCTAAAACAGCCGTAAAAATAGCTATGTATTGTCCTAATTTACTTTCATGTTCCACTGCGTGTTCAACAGCGTGATCATGGGCTCCATGTACATGATATTCATGTCCTGACATTTATTACTTCCTCTGATTAATATTTTTTATTCAAAAGTGAAAGTATATCTCAAATAAATTTTTTTTTACTAAATAACTGGTCGATTTAATCTCATAAAATAAAGTGATGGCAAAGCAAGACCAAAACTAATAGCTCCCAAAATAGATACTGCTTTTAATCCATTTTCAATAAATATTTCAATTAACTCGGGGGTTACCCCATGACTATTCATATCAACTAAAGAAATCATTGCAGAAAATGCAAAAGTTCCTGGAATCATAGGAATAATAGATGCAACTGTATAAACAGGTCTTGGAATTAAATATTTTCTTGACCAATATAAAGCGATGATACCAATAAAAGTTGAAGCTATAAATGTAGAAATCTCAATACCAAGCCCTAAATGTAAAAAGATAGTTCTAGTTATATAAGTAATTGCTCCACCAAATGCACAATAAATTAAAGTGTGTTTTGGGACATTAAAAACCATAGCAAAACCAACAGAAGCGATACTTGCAAAGATTGCTTCAAGAATCATTTTAATTATTAAATCAGTCATTTATTACCAACCTTTTATATTTAAAATAGCCATTGCTATGATAATTCCAATTGATGTGGCAATTGTAAGTAAAATTCCCTCCATCCAACGACCCCAACCCATCATTAAATAACCTTTTAGGGCATCTAAAAAAGAGTTTATAAATGAAAATCCAGGAGCAAGTAATAAAACACTTGAAGCAAGGGCAATATTTGGAGTAGAACTAATACCATTTAATTGAGAAATACTTGCGATTAATGTCGCCACAAAAGCTGTAACCCCAAAGCTTATGATTAAAACAAACCTTCTTTTTGCTAATTCTTGACGCACAAACATAGCTGTTGAAGAAGCTACAAAAGTTATGAAAAATGCACTCCAATCACCACCTTGTAAATATGAAAATGAAGCACAAGAAATTCCAACCATAAAAATAACAAGCCACCTATTATAATAGTTCGGTTCAATATCTTTTAGCGCTTTTACTAAATAGTTTACATCATATCTTTGTTTTTCTATATTTATTACTATTTTTTGTATTTCACATACAATTGACATATTTATGGGTTTATGATGAACTCTTCTTGTTGTTGTAACACATTGGTTATCATGAAGTGTTGTTAAAACTATTGCAGAGGGAATCAAAGATATTTCAACAGAATCAATACCTAAAGCCTTTCCAAGTCTTTGTGCTGTTTGTTCTATCAAAATACTTTCTGCTCCAAATTCTGACATTAAAACAGCAGATTTGATAATAGTTCTTGTGATTAGTGATTGTTTTTGATAATTTAAGTCTTTCATCTTTTCTTTTTTCTTATAAATTTGTTGTCATTATATCAGATTGGTGTGTAAAATTTGTGATAATTTAAAAGAGTTTATTGGATATAATGGATACTTTAAAGGGATAAATTGAAAAAATTAACAACATATTATACAAATAAAAATATACTTTTTAAACAGATAAAACAAATAAGTCCAAAAGAGTTAGATTCAAGAAAAAAAATAGATATTTACGCAGGAACAACTGTTGATTCAAAATTTTATGCAATATTTATAGTTGATTCAAAAAGTAGATTTATAAGAAAAAATGCAAATGATTTAATGGAACTTTGTGAAAAGCTATCAACATATTTAGACCATAATTTTAAGAAAAAAGAGTTATTAATAAGTAGTCCATTATGCTCAAAAGCAAAAGAGTATTTAAAACAAAATGATTGGAGTGTTAGAGTTGATTTTATGTGATATTGGAAATACAACTTATCATTTTTTGGTAAAAGAAAAACATAAAAAATATTTTTTAGATGAAAAAGTTCCAAAGTTTGATGATGAAATTTATTTTGTTTCTGTAAATGAAAAAGCTACTAAAAGACTTTTGAAGAAAAATCCCCATGCAAAAAACATAAATAAATTTTTAAACTTTGAAACTTCATACCAAGGATTAGGAATTGATAGAGCTGTTGCATGCTCTTTTCAAGATAATTGTGTGATTGTTGATGCGGGAAGTGCAATAACTGTTGATGTTATGGAAGAGGGCAATCATAAAGGTGGATTTATACTTTTGGGTTTGAGAAGATTTATGAAGAGTTATCCAAAAATATCAAAAAAACTAAAGTTTGAGTTTGAAAAAGAGATAAATTTAGATAAAATACCGCTTAAAACGAAAGATGCTATACAATATGCTATGTTAAAATCTATCATTTTACCAATCAAAGAAGTAAGTTTAAATAAGAATATTATATTCACTGGTGGTGATGGAGAAGTTTTGAGTAAATATTTTGAAAATAGCGTATATAAAAAAGATTTAATATTTGAGAACATGAAAAGGATTATTGATGCTAACAATTGCATTGCCTAAGGGAAGAATTGCTGAGGAAACTTTAGATAAATTTGAAAAAGCTTTTGGTGAAAAGTTTATTTTTGAAGATAGAAAATTGATACTTGAAAAAGCTGGATTTAGATTTTTAAATGTTAGAAATCAAGATGTACCAACTTATGTAATGCATGGCGCTGCTGATTTAGGTGTTGTTGGTCTTGATGTACTAGAAGAAAAAGAGTACGACTTAATCAAACTTTTGGATTTACAACTAGGAAAGTGTAAAGTTGCTTTTGGATTAAGAAAAGGTGAAGAACTTGATTTTAATAAAAGCAAAATCACAATTGCTACAAAACATGAAGTGATTGCTAAGAAATTTTTTGAGCAAAAAGCAATGGCTGTTGAGATTATCAAACTTTATGGTTCTATTGAATTGGCTCCACTTGTTGGGCTTTGTGATTGTATTGTGGATATTGTAGAAACAGGTGAAACAATGAAACAAAATGGTCTTGAAGTTGGTCCTACAATCATGGAAAGTAGCGCTCACTTAATAGCAAATAAAAATTCATTTTATGCTAAAAAAGATTTGATTCTAAATTTAAAAGAAAGAATAGAAGCACACATATAATGGGATTAGATTTATACGCAAAGGTCGAGCCTTATTTAGATTTTGAAGAAGAGATATATACTTTACATAAAGAGTTTTTACGATTTATAATGGTAAATGACCTAAATAATATCATTGATATTGGTTGTGGTCAAGGGTATTTTTTAGAAAATCTAAAAGTAAATAAAAAGAAATATTTTGGAATTGATTTAAGTGTTGAACAAATAAAAGTTTGTCAAGAAAAAGATCTAAATGCAAAAGTAATAGATTTAAAAGATGTAAAAGAGAAATTTGATTGTGCAACTGCCATTTTTGATGTATTAAATTATATTCCTAAAAAAGATTTAAAAGCTTTTATCCTTGCGACAAATATTGTCCTAAATCAAGGAGCTTATTTTATTTTTGATGTAAACTCGTATTTTGGGTTTGATGAAGTTGCTCAAGGATGCATTACTATTGATGTTGATGATAAATTTATCGCAATTGATGCAAACTTTGAAGACAACAAACTTCAAACAGATATAACTTTATTTGAAAAGCAAGAAAATGGATTGTTTTCTAAACAAAGGGATTCTATAATCCAAGAATATCATTCAAAAGAGTTTTTGATAGAACTTTTAAAAGAATGCAATTTTGAAATAAAAGAGATAAAAGAATTTAATTTACATACGCCTGAAAATGCTGATAAATTAATCTTTATTTGTAAGAAAATAGCCTAACACAAAATATTTAAACTTTTGTGTTAGAGTAATAACACTAAAATACAAAGGTTTAAAATGACATACCCACAATTTTTTGATAACATCCCAAAAATAAAACTACAAGATGATTTAGCTTCTTTATTAGGAGCATTTCAAGATGGATTTATAGAATATTCATATTTAGATAGCGTAAAAAGTGCAGGACATTCATGTCCTACTGTTTTAGGAGCTTATCTTATGGTTCTTGAGGGATTAAAAGCATTACATCAAAATGAAGTTCCAAAACGAGGAAATATTTTAGTTGAATTCAAAGAGAATCAAACAACAGGAGTTGCAGGAGTTATAGGAAGTGTTATGACGAATATTACTGGTTCAACTACAACTAATGGTTTTAAAGGACTTGCTGGAAAATATGATAGAAATCATTTGATGAATTTTGAGAAAAATATAGATGGTGCAAGTGTTAGGTTTACAAGACTTGACACACAAAAAAGTGTAGATGTTTTTTATGATGCAAGTAGTATTTCTGCCCATGCTGATATGAATTTTTTAATGCAAAAATCTGTTCAAGGAAGTGCTACAAATGAAGAGAAGCTTGAATTTGGTAAACTTTGGCAACAAAGAGTTGAAGATATTTCAAATAGTGTGAATAAAGTTATAAGAGTAGATATAAAAGAGTAATTCTTTTATATCTATTTTCTTAGATTAATCC
>JAQVLW010000001.1:65898-110700 GCA_028703945.1 Aliarcobacter sp.
TCTTTCACCGATGTTAAAGCATGATATGATGCTAAAAATGCAAAAAGTTCACCTTCATTTTGTGACTCTATCATTTTTTTTACCATACCAAAATAGTTTCCTATGTGTATTGTCCCTGATGGTTGAATACCTGATAAAATTCTCAAATCATAATCCTTGTTTTTTTTGAAAATATTATATCAAAAGTAACTAAAAAATCAGTATTTTAAATCCAATAAGGATTAAAATAATTCCACCAAGAAGTTCAGCTTTTGTTTCGTATTTATCTCCACCTTTTTGCCCAATATAAACACCTAAAATACTGAATAAAAAAGTTATTATTCCAATAAGAAATAAAGATAAATAAACATTTAAATCAAAAAGATGTAAAGTAAATCCAGCAGCCATAGCATCAATACTTGTAGCAATTGCTAAAGTTAATAAAATTTTATTTGATATTTTTGTTATCTCTTCTTCAACATTTTCATTTAAGGCTTCATATATCATTTTCCCACCAATGATTACTAATAATACAAAAGCAATGATGCTATCATATCCTTGAATATATTCTTTTAGTCCAATTCCTCCAAGGTATCCAATAAATGGCATTAATGCTTGAAAAATACCAAAAAATAATCCAGCTTTTAATGCTAAGATTTTTATATCACCTTTATTTTTTATTCCAAGCCCAATAGAAACAGCAAAAGCATCCATACTAAGAGCAAATGATAAGATTATAATTTCTAACATAATTTTCCTTTTTATAAAAGAAGGAATTGTAACTAAATATATTAAATATTAAAAATAAATAAAAAATTAAAATATAAGATTATGCTTATGACTTTCTAAATGAAACAGGAATAAACTTTATTAAAAGATAGTTATAATCTCTTTATGATACAATTGCAAAAATTAATAAAGGATAATAATGGCGGCTGTAATAGTTGAAAAAGCATGTGGTTGTTTTAGAAATTCAGATTTCGAGCAAGAAACACACTTTGAAACAATAGATGAAGCTTTAGAAAAAGCAAATGAAATGTGTATAATTATGAATGAAGATTTTTGTCATAAACATAAATTTAAAACAGAATATGTTGATGGTAATGTAATGATAAAAATGGAAATGAACGGATAAATTTAACTTATCATCTAATCTCTTTGTAGAGTTTTTTTAGCTACAATGCACAAAAAATAATACAAAGAGCTAAAGATGATAGATATAAAACTACTACAAAAAGATTTTGAATATGTTGTAACAGCTTTACAAAAAAAAGGTGTTGATAACGAACTTTTAAATAACCTAAAAACTCTTGCAATTAATACAAAACAAAAAAGACAAGAGATGGAAGATGTAACAGCTGAGCAAAATATTCTTTCAAAAGAGTTTGGAAGATACAAAAAAGAGAACTTAGATATTATATCACTTCAAGAAAATATAAATAATCTTAAAAATAAAAAACAAGAATTAGAAGAAGAAGTTAGAGTTTTAGAAGAAGAATTAAACTCTATCATTTTAGGTGTTCCAAATATGCCTGATGAGTCTGTTCCAAATGGAGTTGATGAAAATGAAAATGTGATTTTAGAAGTTCTTGGAATAAAACCAGTTTTTACTTTTGAACCAAAAGAACATTGGGATTTAAATAATGGTTGGATTGATTTTGAAAGAGGTGTAAAAATCGCTAAATCAAGATTTGCTGCACTTAGAGGTGATGGCGCAAGACTTGAGAGAGCTTTAATAAATTATATGCTTGATTTTAATAGAGAAAGAGGATTTAATGAATGGTATGTTCCATTTATGGCAAACTCAAATACTCTTTTAGGAACTGGGCAACTTCCAAAATTTGCTGATGATTTATTTAAAATTGAAGGTGAAGATTTATATCTGATTCCAACGGCTGAGGTATCTTTAACAAATCTATTTAATGATGAGATTTTAGAAGAGAGTGAACTTCCAATGTTACTTACTTCTTATACTCCTTGTTTTAGAAAAGAAGCTGGAAGTGCAGGGCGAGATACAAGAGGATTAATTAGACAACATCAATTTGATAAAGTTGAAATGGTAGCAATCACAACTCCTGAACAATCAGAAGAAGTTTTCCAAAAAATGGTAGCTTGTGCATCTGATTTATTAACTTCTTTAGGTCTTCCTCATCAAAAAATGCAATTATGTACAGGTGATTTAGGATTTAGTGCAGCTGTTACTATTGACTTAGAAGTTTGGCTACCTGGTCAAAATAAATATAGAGAAATTTCATCTATTTCAAATACAAGAGATTTCCAAAGCAGACGAGCAAAAATCAGATATAAAGATGCAAATAAGAAAAATATTTTAACTCATACTTTAAATGGTTCATCTTTAGCAGTTGGAAGAACATTAGTGGCTATCATGGAAAATTATCAAAATGAAGATGGAAGTGTTAGCATTCCTGAAGTTCTTAAAAAATATATGTAATATAAAATAAAGTAAAGAAAAAAGGGAGAAGTTGGATGACTTCTCCCTTTTTTTTGGACTTTAAGTTTTATATAAAAATAGCTTATAAAATATATACAATAAAACTTTTAATTTTTTTGGAAGAAATAAAAAAGAAGCTTCATCTTAAAAAAAAATCTTATAGAAACAAAATTTCTTAACTAAGGAGAGAGAAAGTAGACAAAACCTCTTATTTGTAGAATTGTACATACTTAAAACTTAAAAAATGCTATTTTAATGCTACGATTATAAAAAATTATTTAAATTTAGTAATTAATTTATAAAATTAAAAAAACTACTTTACAAAAACTTTTGTATCATAAATTTTATCATCAATCTTAACTTCAAAATAGCCTTTTGAAACATTGTAATGTTTAAAAGTTAATTCTTCTGCAATGTAAATCTTTTGTTTATTATAAATAGGAATAGAACTTTCAAAGTAACCTAAAGCGTTTCCTATTTTTACTTCAATTTTTTTATTTCTAATTTCACCAAATACAACTATTTTTGAAAAACAAATTCCATTATAATCTTGGTCAGTAATTTTCTTATGTTGAATATTTTCACCAGTTCCATTTTCATGAAAAACTGCTACTGCATAAGATGCCTGAATATCAGAATTCGCTGCAAAAAGGGTAAAGCTTATAAAAAGTATAAATATTAGTATTCTCATAAAAAATATTACTATGTTTTAGTGTAATTTTGTATAAAAGAGGACTTATATTGATAACTATCAAGGAATTATTTATAATTAAGGGTTATTATTTTAATTATAATTTAAGGAGAAGAAAATGGGTATTCCACAAAATGCAAAACAAATTGAAGTGAATGGTGCAACAGTACCATTTTTTGAAGATGAAGAAGCTTATTATTTTGATTCAAGCTTAACAGGTCCGCCTGAACCTATGGTAAATGCGATGGTTGGGCTTCAATTACTTGATGATAAACATAAATTAGTAATGATAAATCATAAGCCTCCAATGGGATTATTTCCTAAAATACAAGATTCATTTAACTATGAAATAGTTGAATTACCTAATGATAAAGTAAAAGTAATTTTTATAAAAAAAACTAATACAAGTGTAAATCTAAATAGTGTAGATAGTTCTTGTAGTGGTTCTGGATGTATGCACTAAAAAATGAATATATCACAACAATTTGCCCCACCATTTAAACTTGTAGGAAGTTTCTTTATTAGTGCTATGATTATGTTTTTTATAAGCATATTATTACTTTTTAATTTTGATATAAATTTAATTCATACGCAAAATAGTTTAGTTTTATCTTGGGTGCATTTGTATTTATTAGGTTTTGTTATGATGAGTATTTTTGCTTCCATGGCACAGCTTTTACCAGTAGTTTTAGAAGTTGAACATTTTTCAATTGATTTATATTATGTTGTAAATCCTTTACTTTTTATGGGAACAACACTAATATTTATTGGTTTTTATAAATATCCTATGGTTTTATCTTATGGTGGAGTTATTGTTTTTATTTCATTCTTTATTTTTCTATTTGAAAGTTTTTTAACTATTAAAAAAGTAAAAAAACTAAATTTTTTATCAAGTACGGTTTTAGTTGCAAATATATTTTTATTTTCAGGATTAGTTGTTGCTATTCTTTTATCTTTTGTTTATTCAGGAGTATTATTTCTTAATATAAAAGCTTTGATGTTATCTCATATATATTTAGTTTTTGTGGGATATTTAGGAATTACGATTATTTCAATGAGTTATATTTTGATTCCTATGTTTTGGCTTTCTCATTCATTTAATAACATATATTTAAAAATAGCATTTTATAAGATTAGTTTTGGTGTGGTTTTAGTTGTTTTTAGTCAAATATTTGACCTTTATATATTTGAATATTTAGGATATTTTGAAGTATTACTTGGATTTATTTTTTTTATTTATCAATTATATCTGATATTTAAAACTAAAGTTAGAAAACAAAAAGATATATATTATAGATATATTGTATTTTCAGTTATAAATTTTATTATTGCTTTAGTTTTAGTTTGTTTTTATTTCGTATTATCAAATGATTATTTATTATTTATTTCTGGATTTATATTTTTATTAGGTTTTTTAACACCAATTATCACAGCTCATTTATATAAAATTATTCCTTTTTTAGTTTGGTTTCATAGATTCTCAAGCTTAGTTGGAAAACAAAAAGTTCCTATGTTAGCTGATATGGTACCTGTAAAAAGTTCAGATTTTGGTTTTGCTTTTTATTTACTTGGATTTATTCTAAGTTTAATAGCTTTTATTTTTAGTAGTGATATTTTATTTAAATCGGCAGTTAGTTTTTTATTTGTAGGGACATCTTTTATCGTAAAAGATGTTTTTTATATCATAAATTTTAAAGGATAATTTTATGTACACAAAAGAAGAGATTTTTAAAGCAGTTTCAACAGTAAATGACCCAGAAGTTGGCTTTAATCTAGTAGAAATGGGTCTAATTTATGATGCTGTTTGTGATGAAAAAATGAATGTAGTTGTTACAATGACGTTAAGTACAAAAGCTTGTCCTTTGCATCAAATGATTTTACAATGGGTAGAAGAAGCGGTTTTAAGAGAACTTGAAAAAGTTGAACATGTTGAGATTGATTTAGTTTGGGAACCAGCTTGGAATATTTCAATGGCGACAGATGAAGTAAAACAAAAACTTTCTTAAGTAAATATAGTTAGATTAATTTTAATCTAACTATAAATAACTCTTCTTGTGCTTTCATTTGCATCTTTTTTAAGTTGATCATAAAGTAGTTGATATTTTATCTTTTCATCAAAAGAAATAGGTGTTCTAATTGATTTATATTCGATTAAAACTCCATCTTTGTAAACTCTAGAAACTTCAGCATAAACCCAATAAAAACCTTCATCTTTCCTTTTGTTTTTTACAACTCCACTCCATGAACCCTTTATACCTAATTCTTTCCAAAGCTCTTTGAAAATAGATTTTGGCATATCAGGATGTCTTACAATATTGTGAGGTTTTCCTATTAATTCATCAACAGTATAACCTGAAATAAAAGCAAATGTTTCATTTGCATAAGTAATATTACCTTTTAGATCAGTCCTTGAAACTATTAATTCTTCTTTTGGAACAACAGTCTCACATAAAAAATTTCCTGATAAAAATTCCATATTATCTTCCTGTTTTATCAAATGTTCTAGCAAATCCCTCTAAATCTTTTTTCTTTAAGTCACCATTATAAACAATATCAGAAGCACTAATTGTTGGGTCATTTAAAACTTTTGGTACAGCATCTGCATTTTCTAAAACTTCCATGTGAGAACTTAACTCATCTTCACTATATGCCATTTGCATATCAGCACTCATTACATGTGGAATAGCTTCAATTACTTTTATTTTTTTTAATTCTTCTTGAACACCTTTTCCTTCAATTGTAATAATGATTCTTCCTAACTCATCATGCATATGATAATCACACACATCACAGTTTTTTAAAGATTCAACTACTTCAGTTAAATGTTCTGGTAATGTTTTTACAACGATACTTGAAATATTCATTTTATAATCCTTTTAATTTAATCAATTTTATAATAATTTATCTTTTTATCATCACTTGTAACAAAAATTTCATTTTCATTTATAAATAAAATATTTGTTAAAGTGCTTTTATTTTGTGTTAATTTATATAAATTTTCTTTTGTATTTATATTAAAAACAGTTACATTATTTTCTTCATCACTTGCAAATGCTGCTAATTTTGCACTTGGACTTAAAGCAGCACTATATATTAAAAAAGAGGCTTCTTTAAAATATGCGTTTTTCTTGTCTAAAGTATAAATTGCACATCTTCTATCTTGCCCAGCTGTGATAATAACGTCATTTTTTATGTCAACTTGAAAAACGTTATCAAGATTTAAAGTATCAAACTTTTTTACTTGACTTAAATCTTTAGTATTTATTATAGTTAAGATACCACTTTCATCAGCAACTACGAGTTTTGTTTTATTTTCATTTAGTTTAAAATTTGAAAATTTTGATTGAGATATTTGAGTCTCAGTTATAATCTTCTTGTTTTTTATATCATAAAGATAAAGTTGATTTGAAAGTAAGGCATATATAATATGATTTTCATCTATAAACTTAGCATAAGCAATAAATAATCTATCTTTATCTTCTATAATTTTATGTAATTTTCCATCTTTGTAAATATCAATATTTCTTCCACCACTTTCACCTTGAGATAAAATTAATAAATTATTATCAAAAATATCAATACTATAAACTCGAGCATCTATACTTTCATTCATGAAATCTTTGATTTTAGGAATTATAATTGAGTCAATTTTTTCTTTTGTTTTTAAATCAAAAATATCCACACTTGACGCAGTAGTTGCTACATACAAATGTTCATTTTTTAAAACTAAATCACTTACTCCACCACTTGTTGTTAAAGAATAATTTGGAATTAAATCTTTTGCTCCTAGGTTAGATAAAAACAAACAAAATCCTAAACATATAAATATAATTTTTCTCATTTATTCTCCTTTATCTCACAATTTTTATGGCATTAGTAGGACATGTTTTTATACAAAATCCACATGAAGTACAAGAGTCATTTATACTTGGTCTAAACATACCTAAAAAATCAATAGCATTATCTAAACATGGGTCTTTACATGAAAAACACATTGTTTTATTCCATGATAAACAAGATAATACATCTATTTCTATTTTTACATCTATTCTTTTTTTGTCTTCAACACTTAAAATTTCATTGGGGCAAACTTCTGCACATTTATCACAATAAGTACATCCACTTGATGTAAAATCAAGTTTTGGAGTACAGTCTTCTTGAATAAATATAATATTCTCTTCACAAACGGTAGCACATAAACCTTCACAATCTTTACAGTTTGTAAAGAAAATATCTTCATCTTTAAAGTAAGGAGGTCTTATTATTTTCTCTTGTTTTTCATCTTTTTTAAATGATGAAACAAGAGAACTAAAGAGTTCTCTTCTTTTCATTATTTTTTATTTTTTAAAGTATCTAAATCATCAGTCATAACTTCATTCCAAGTTGAATGACTTTTTCCATCTTTTCTTGTAAAGTTAGATTTGAAAGTATTTTCAACAGCTAAAGCTCCAGTACTTTGAGGAGCATGACAAGCATTACAATTAAATCTTGCATTAGACATTGTATCTATTGGTTTTATTGAAACTTCATTTTTCATGTTATCAACACCTTTTACAAAACTACCATCACTTTGAAGTGTATCTTTTGGTCTAAAATTAATATAGTGTGATTTTGGAATTGCAGTTGCACCCATTGATTCAGCAACAGCTGCATCATGACAACCAACACAAGCATTATTATCAGGTGTAATAGTTAATAATCCCTCAACATCATGTGGAATCATAGGAGGAGCATTTTGGTAAGCTCTCTCTATTTTATATCCACTCATTGGTTGTGAAGTACCATATTTTGTTTCATCAGGAGTAGCCTTGTCTTCTGAATATATGTCAACTTTTCTTAAACCTAACGAATCTTCCGTCACTGTTTTTGGTGCACTTGCAGCAAATAATATTGTTGTTGCTACTGTTATTGCTAAAGCTAATTTACCTAACTTCATTTTTGTTTTCCTTTTTTAAATTTTTTATTGAAAAATTAAGAGCATCATCATCACAAACTTCTACACATCTTCCACAGTTTGTACATTCACCGCTTAACACAGGAATAGAAGTTTTTGTAACCATGTGTAAAACTTGATTTTCAGGACAAACTTCTTTACATTTCATACAAGCTGTACAATTATCAGCATTGTGATGCACTCTTATTAAACTAAATCTTCCAACTAGTGAATAAAATCCACCAAGAGGACAAATATGACCACACCAACCATTTTTTAAAACAAATAAATCGAAAAGAAATATTACAAGCATTGCAGCCCAGCCAAATCCTAATCCAAAAATGATTCCTCTATGAACCATAGAAACAGGAGATACTAACTCAAAAGCAGCAACACCCATAAAAAAAGATATTACAAGACTTATTGCTATTACCCAATATCTTATATTTCTTGAAGCTGGTTGTTTCTTTTGGATTTGATTAAATCCAAATCTTCTTCGTAAATAGTTTGCTAAATCTGTAATTATATTTACAGGACAAACCCAAGAACAAAAAGCACGACCTCCAACAATCATATAAAATATAAGAATAAAAAAAGCTCCAAGTAAAATATCAAATGATATAACTGCACCTGCAAAAAACATTTGTAAAACAGCGTATGGATCACTTAATGGAATAGTTTTTGCTACTAATGAAGAACTTAGATTCCCCATTAAAATATTTATTCCATACAAGTTTGCAATTATATATAAAACGATAATAGATATTTGAGAGATTCTTCTAGCAATCAGAAATCTATATTTTTTGTAAATATTATTTATCATTTTAATAAATTCTCCATATCATTGCCATTATTCAAAGAATCAACTGCACTATCTTTGCTTATTTTTGTTTTTGTAGTAGTGCTTGTAGCATTTTCTACTCTTTCTTCATCTTTTTTATCCCATCCTTGTACATAGTGATCTCCAACTTTACCTAAAGCTATATTTCTAGGGAGTACAAAAATCGCTGCTTTTTGCGTAACACATGCTTTTTCACACAATCCACAACCTGTACATATATCCGTATGAACAACTGGTTTTAAAAAGGCGTGTTTCCCCGTTCTTTCATTTTTTGTATATTCAATACTAATAGCATTTCCTAAAAGAGGACATGCTCTATAACAAGCATCACACTGAATACCCCAAAAAGCGATACATGAACTATCATCAATGACTGCCACGCCCATTTGGGCTTTTGTGATGTCTAATTTCTTTTCTTCATTTTGTACTGATTTTATATTCAAAGCACCTGTTGGACAAACAGGAACACATGGAATATCAACACACATATAACAAGGAATTTCCCTTGGAATATAAAATGGTGTTCCAAGAGGTTTATTATCACCTGGTTTCGCCAATTTTAAAGTATCAAAGGGACAGGCTTCTACGCACATACCACATTTTATACATGTTGCTAAAAAATCATCTTCTTTAAGTGCCGCAGGAGGTCTCAAAATTAATGAAGTAGCTTTTACTTCATTAACGAAAGCACTCCAAGTTAAACCTCCAAGAATTGCTAGACCTGTGGCTCTAGCAATTGTTAGAAAAAATTTTCTTCTTTCAGTTATTGGAAGGTTTTTTTCTATTTTCATTTCTTCTCTTTATTCTTATGCTTGGTAAATTTTTACCGCACATTTTTTATAGTCAGTTTGACCTGATTGTGGGCAAGTTGCATCTAAACAAACTTTATTGATAAATACTTTTTCATCAAACCAAGGTACAAACACTAAACCTCTTGATGGTCTATTTCTTCCTCTTGTTTCAACTCTTGCTTTTACTTTTCCTCGTCTTGACTCAACCCAACATAATGCACCTTGTTTAACACCATATGTAACAGCATCTTCTGGATGCATATAACATAGTGCTTCTGGAACTGCTCTATAAAGTTCCGGAACTCTCATCGTCATTGTTCCTGAATGCCAGTGTTCAAGTACTCTTCCTGTACATAACCAAACTGGATATTCAGTTGTTGGAACTTCCGGTGGATCCATATATGGTCTTGCAAAGATTTTTGCTTTATTTTTTAATGATTTTTTAGTTTCGTCTTTAACACCTAATAAATCACCTTGTGCTAATTCTTTTGCTAGTGTTCCATAGAATGCAAAATCGCTATCTGGGCTTGCTTTTTTAGCATAAGGGTCATATTTAGTATTAAATCTCCATTGAGTTTCTTTACCATCAACAACTGGCCATTTTAATCCTCTTACTTTATGGTAAGTATCAAAGTCAGCTAAATCGTGTCCATGACCTCTTCCAAATCCAGCGTATTCTTCAAATAGATATTTTTGAATAAAGAATCCATAACCTTTAAACTCTTTCCCATCAGAACCAATAACTTTTCTTGAATCTCCTGAACCATCAGTATTATCATATCCATTTTGAACAGGATCTTTTAAATCTATTTTGTAAGATTTAGCTTTTTTATTTGCAAATAAAATTTCATACATAGTTGTATTTTCATTATATCCCATAGCTTTTGCAGCTGCAATAACATCAGGAAGTTTGATTTCACCTTTTGAACTTAAAAGTGATTGCTCACCCCATAAATCTTTTACAGTAAATCTTTTTGAAAGTTCAACCCATTGCCATGTATCAGACATTGCATCTCCAACTGGAACTACTTGTTGTCTCCAAAGTTGTGTTCTTCTTTCAGCATTTCCATATCCACCCCATTTTTCATAAATCATAGCAGATGGTAAAATTAAGTCAGAAACTTTTGCAGAAATTCCTGGATATCCATCTGATGTTACGATAAAGTTATCCATTTCTCTTGCTGCTTTAATCCAGTGTGTTGCACTTGCTGAATCTTGATAAGGATTACAAACATTTACCCAAGCAAATTTGATATTTCCATCTTCAATATCTCTATGGATTTTCATAATATGTTGGTGACCTTTTGGATTTAAAGTTCCTTCAGGAATCGCCCATGCATTTTCAGCAATAATTCTATGTTTTGGATTATCTACCATCATATCAGCTGGAAGTCTATGTGAGAATACTCCAACTTCTCTTGCTGTTCCACAAGCACTTGGTTGTCCTGTTAGTGAAAATGCTCCAGAACCTGGTTTTGCTTGTTTATTTAATAAAAAGTGAACATTATACGAAAGTGTATTTACCCATGTTCCTCTTGTATGTTGATTCATTCCCATTGTCCAGAAAGATACAACTTTTCTGTCTTTTTCAATATATAAATCAGCTAAAGTTTGAAGTTTTTTCTTAAATTCTTCGATATCTTCATCCGGATTTCCTTTTGAAATTTTTGCTACATAATCAAGTGTATAAGGTTCTAAAGCTCTTTTATACTCTTCAAATGAAATTTCCCAGTGAGCTAAACCTGTATTTTTGTTTACCATTTTATCACCAGCTTTATATCCATAAGGAGCAAGTGCTGGAGCTTCAGTTTCAGATACGATTTTTCCCATTTCTTTAGAAACTGTTTGCATTTCTAAATCAGAATATTTTCCATCTACAATAGATTTTTCATCGCTTCTTCTCATACCATATCCGATATTTACAGGACTTGCTGCAAATACAATATGTTCTTTAACAAAATCCCAATCAATAGCTTCTGGACGGTTATATACAATTTCTCTAGCTATATAATTCCATAAAGCAAGGTCAGTATTTGGAGTAAAAATGATTTCAATATCAGCGATATCCGAAGTTCTGTGTCTATATGTTGAAATATTTATAAGTTTTACTTTGTCAGGACTAGATAATTTTCTATCTGTTACCCTTGACCATAAAATAGGGTGCATTTCTGCCATATTTGAACCCCAAGTTACAACTGTATCTGTAAGCTCAATATCATCATAACAACCACTTGGCTCATCAATACCAAAAGTTTGGTAAAAACCAGTAACTGCTGATGCCATACAATGTCTTGCATTTGGATCAATTGCATTTGATCTAAATCCAGCTTTCATCATTTTTTGAGCTGCATATCCTTCCATAATTGTATGTTGTCCAGATGCAAAAATACCAATTCCTTCAGGACCTTTTTCTTTAAGAGCGATTCTTATGTGTTTTTCCATTTCATCAAAGGCTCTTTTCCAAGAAACGGGAGCAAAATCTGCTTTTTTATCAAATTCACCTTTTGCATTCATTCTTAATAATGGTTGTTTTAATCTATCTGCCCCATACATAATTTTTGCATTAAAATAACCTTTAATACAGTTAAGTCCTCTATTAACAGGTGCTGCTGGATCACCTTTAACTGCAACAATTTTACCTTCTTTAGTAGCAAGCATAATCCCACAACCAGTTCCACAGAAACGACAAGCTGCCTTATCCCATCTCCATCCACCTTCAGCTACATCCGCTTGTGCTTGTAAATCAGCTGGTACGTTCATACCAATTGCTACTGCTGCACTCGCTGCTGCTGAACTTTTTAGGAAGTCTCTTCTTGAAAGCGACATCTTTTCTCCTTTTTGAAATATAATTCTTTACTCTGAATTGTAACACTAAAGCCCTTATATATGGTTGACTTGAATCAAGACCATAAAATCTTCATTAAGATACAATTTTTACATATAATATAAGAATTGAAGGATGAGTAAATGGGATTTCATAGCTATATAAGAGCAGTTGGTACAGGACCAAAATCAAACAGAGAATTAACAAAAAATGAAACAATAGATGCAATTGAATCTATTTTAAATCAAAGCGTTCATAGTGAACAAATCGCAGCATTTTTATTAGGTTGGCGTGTTAGACTTGAAACTGTTGAAGAACTCGAAACAACACTAGAAGTTTGTAATAAATATATAAAAAGAGTAAAAATACCAAACTCAATAGAACTAGGTTATCCCTTTGATGGAAAAGCTGATAATCCGTATTTATTACCATTGATTTCTAAATATCTTAAAAAATTTGATTTAAATCTTGTTATAAGTGGTGATGAAATCCAACCTGCAAAAAAAGGTTTAACCATAAAACAACTTTATGAAAATATAGAATTTGATGATAATATTTTTTATTTTGATAGGGCTGATTATTTTAAAGAATTAAGCAATCTTACAAATATTAGAAATATTTTAGGACTAAGAACTGCTTTTAATACAGTTGAAAAATTATTAAATCCAGGAACTTCAGACTATGCAGTAAATGCAGCTTTTCATAAACCTTATGTTGCTAAATATAATCAAATATTTGGTAACAACTATAAAAATTTAATTATCGTAAAAGGAAATGAAGGAACTCCAGAAATTTTCTCAAAATGCAAATATTGGCAAACTATTGATGGAAAAATAACAGAGTACATAATTGACCCTGAATATTTTGGAATAAACTATAAAAAATCAATGCATATAATATCACCCGAAGAATCACTAAATATGACAAAAAACCCAAGTGATGAATTGGAAAAATTAGCAAAACTAAACGCTGCAATGTTTTTAATAACTGCTCAAAAAGCAGATGATATTAAAACAGCTTTTGAAATGATTGAATAATAGTTTTTATTATACTTTGGATATTTTGACAAAAGTTGAATATAGCAAAACAGTAAAAGAAGAAAAATACCAAGATAGATATTTAAAAGATATTTTTGAAAACTGTTTAGCTTATTATGAGAAATTTTCTCTTTTTAATCTTAGCTATAAACGAGAGAAATGAAAGATTAAATATTCCAAAATATAACGGTGGGTTATTTTCAAAAGATGAATTACTTGATAGTTTAATTATTGATGATAGTTTCCTTGATGTAAAAACTCAAAAACTTAGTGATTATGATTTTGAAAGTGAAATATCTGTAAATATTTTAGGACATATCTTTGAACAATCTTTAACAGATTTAGAAGAGATACAATACATTCTAATTATAAAAATATACTATACAGCATATCTCGTACTTTCTTGATTTATTTTAATTGCATTAATGATAAATCAAATAAATCTATATTTTTATAAACAATTTGCTAAAAAGTGTCATTAATGAAGTGCTTTTGATAGATAACTACATGGATAAAACAGTTTTTACATTCTTTTCCAAATATTAGAATCAAAATCTATACGGCAAATATTACAAAACAATACCAAAACATAGAACTTTTGGAGTTCAAAAACTCCCACGATAGATTTTTAATTATTGATAAAAAAGAAGTTTTTTATATAGGTGCAGGTTTAAAAGATTTGGGTAAAAAGTGGTTTGCTTTTTCAATGTTTGAGATTGAAGTTTTGATATTCTAAAAAGGCTGGAATAAACTTTACTGAAGGCTCTACCTATCAAGAGTTAAACTCTCCAAAATTAGCAAAAGCACCTTCAATACTTGGGATGTTTTTGTAGTGAGTTGAGGTTAGTCTCACATTATTTGTTTTAAGATTACATATTGCGATCCTAAAACTAGAACCCATAAATGGTTCTACAACACAAATAATTTTATCTTCAATCTGTCGTGTTGCATAAATAGTACCTTGCAAATTAGTAAAAAAATATTTCGGATAAGTTAATGGCGTTATTTCAACAATATCAATAGCCTCTTGATTTTCAAGAGTTTGAACTATATCCATAGCATCTTCATAACTCTCAAATTGAATACACCAATCATCAAATTTTTTATTAAAATGTTCTAAATCCTCATCTAGAAAACCACCAACTAAAGATTGTAAAGCAAAAATAGACACAAAAGACACCTTGAATATACATAATTTTGAAAGTTAATTTTAACATATTTAACTTTCAACTCTCTCAAGATTATTTAGCTTCTTGCAAAGTTACAGGAACATGTTTTATACATCTTGCTGTGAAAAAATCTCTACTATAATTTGGAGAAGATAACATATGATTTTCAAGTGTCCATTCATTTGTTTTTTCGATAGTTACACTTTGTGAAACTTTTCTTACGACTCTATTTTCACATATAACCTTTTCATGGTTATTAAAAGCAGTTTCAACTTCATTAATTCTGTCTGTCGTCACAAGATAGTGCATACCAATAAAAATTCCCACGATTATAGTCATAATTAATAAAGCTCTTTTCCAAACACCAGCTGGCATAAAACTTCTTGTAGTAACTATGATTGTAACGACCAATATAAAAATAGCAATTGCTAAATATCCAGCTTCTAGTTTTAAAAATAATTCCATTGTATTAATCCTTTTTTAATTTAAATATTTTTCTTCCCAATTTTTAAATTCATCACAAAAGTATTTAATTCTTACTTTTTTAAATTCTCTTGATGAATAAAGTGGAAGATTTGATTTGTATTCTATCTCTTTTGCAATATTATCTATAACTTCTTGAGTGTCTTCTACTGTTTTACCATGAATCATTGTAAATAAGTTATAGTTCCAAGTTGGGTATTTGGGTCTTAAGTAACAATGTGAAACGGCAGAAAATGAAGCTGCAATTTTTCCTATTTCTTCACCTTTTTCACCTTCTTCAATATCCCAAGCAACCATTGCATTTGCCCCAAATCCTGCGTGTCTATGATTTAATATTGTAGCAAATCTTCTCATAACACCTGTATCTTGAAATTCATTTAAAACACTAAAAAATTCAGCATAAGAAATATTAAGTCTTTCCACCATTTCTTTAAATGGCTCTTGAGTTATTTCTATATCATTTTGAGCTTCTTTGATTATGTTATAGTGATATTCATTTAACTGCATACCTTTAAAATCAGTTTTTGCAACATGCTCTTTTTTCTCTGCTTTATTTGTAGTGTCAAGCTTTACAGAGATTTTAAAAAGTTTTAATGTAGGTAAAATAATATAATCTTTTGCCTTTGTAAGTTTTGCTAAAGTGGCAATTGTATCTTCTAAAGTTGATTTAGAATTTGGTGCAATTGCAAGGGTAAACCAAATATTATATTTGTGATTTCTTTCATAGTTATGTGAAATCCCTGGATGAGAATTTAGTATTAAAACTGCATCATCAATATCTTCAGGTGCAATTTCAAAAGCAACTAAAGATGAAGTATATCCTAGCTTTTTTGTATCAAATATTGCTGAAGTTTGTCTTATGATTTTATTTTTTTTTTCTTCTTTTAAGATTCTTAAAACTTCATCTTCTGTTGTATTTAATTCCTTTGCAATTTCTTCAAAAGGTCGAATAGTAAGTGGAAAGTTTTTTTGAATTCTATATAATATTTGGTCTTTCATTTTTTTTGCCCTTAATAAAATTTCAAAAAGTATAACAACTAAAACTTATTTATGCATTGATTTAAAACAACTAAATTACTTGATATGAATTAAGAGTTTTATTTTTTAATTTAAATATAATAAATTTAGTATTACGAAGGAAAAAAAATGAAAAAGAAATTGTTATTATTTGCATTTTTTGCAATGTTTATGTTTTTAGGAATTATGGCTTTAAAAGAAGGAATGCCCTCTCCTAAAAATGAAAGAGTTTATGTGATTTTACAAAAACATATGCCTTATACTTTAGAAAAAAGAGTAGGTGGATATTCAATTGTAAGTAATGAAACAGGGATAAAAGAAAAGCCACCTGCAAAAGATTTATTTTTGAGACTAGAGCAACTTGAAAAATTATGGGGTAAAGATTTTTTAAAATTAGAAGATAATACTTTAATAATTTTAGATAAAGATAAAAAAGAAGTTGAAAAAATAGAGTTAAAAACAAAAGAAGAATTAGACTGGGTTAAAAGTTATTTTAGTTTTTAATTGACTAAAATTTAGAGTAAACAGTAGGTTATAATTATTTATTGATTATAATCCGCGGTTAAAGATTAGGAGTTTATATGAAAAATAAGTTAAAAGAGATATATTTATTTAAAGATTTGTGTGATAATACTTTAGACAGAATAGGCGAATTTACTACTTTTTTAAAATTATCAAAGGATAATGTTTTATTTTATGAAGGGGATGAGCCAAAATATCTTTTCTTGTTAAAAAAAGGTATTGTAAAACTTTATAAAACTTCATCAAATGATAAAGAAATACTTTTAAAATATTTTCATTCAAATGAACTAATAGCTGAAGTTGCAAATTTCGAACAAATTCCATATCCGGCAACTGCACAATCTTTTACAGATACAGAGGTACTAAGAATTGATTTTGGAAGTTTAAAAGATATAATTTATTCAGACCCAAATTTATCTTTTTTGATTCAAACTTCTTTGATAAAAAAAATAAGAAACCTAGAAAATATAGTATCTTTACATGTTGTTTTGGATTCAAAAGAAAGAATAGCAAAATACCTATGCGATCACTCAGAAGAGTTTTTTAACACAAAAAATATTATTGTTGCAGAAATTCTAAATATTTCACCTGAGACACTTTCAAGAATGTTAAGAGTATTTAAAAATGATGGATTAATAGATAATAAAAAGAAAACAGTAGATAAAGAGCGATTAAGCGCTTTGTTTTTATAGTGAGGAGTTACTAAAAAGTATTTAGTAACTTTTCAGTATTTATATAAAGTTCTTTAAATTTTTTATTATTTATTTCATATTTCTTTTTTTGTTTATTTGCGTATAACCATGCAAATAGAACAGAGAGACCAAATAATCCGTATATTTCCAATTGCCAATCTTTTAATCCTAATAACACAATAAAATACTGAACAGAAAATAATACAAAAAATTCAATTGAAAATATAAAAACTAAAGTTGGACTCTCTTCAAATCTTAAAGTGTACTTTTCAATATCTCTCAAAATATTTAAATTTCTATTTATTTTTTGTATATCACTTTTTTTATTTTCTTCTAATGTATCTATTTTTAGATTTTGGAAATGAATATTACTTATATTATTTTCAATATTCGTTTGCTTATAATTTTCTAATATTTCAGGATTAGAAAAAAGAAGAGATAAAATCTCTTCCTCCTTTAATAATTCTTTATTAGATATTTTCAAACAATCTTGTAGTATAAAATCATAAAGTCCAACATCTTTAATATCATTTGCAACTAACTTTAAATCAATCAACAAAATAAATCCTTTACTTAAATACCATAACTTGATTCTTTATTTTTTGATGGTAAAAATATTCCAATAAGACCTTTTAATCCTATTGACATAATAATATTAAATAAGAATATAATCCAAGCAAGTAAAATCATAGCACCACAAACTCCTGCTAAAATCATCATTAAATCAAATTCTCCATTAAAATACATATGTCGTCTAAGCATACCATCAAGACCAGCCATTCCCATAAATGCACCCATACCAATACCTCCAATTAAATGTAACCAGAAGTGTGTATTTGCTAATTTTTGACTCCATAATTTTGCATTATTTGTAACATGTGGCCATAATACATAAACTGCTGAATATAAAGTCATATAAAGTCCAACAATAATTGCAATATGAACATGTGCCCCAATAATCCATTGAGTATTATGTAAAACTTTATTCATAGCCATATCTGCTTGAATAATTCCTGCTGGTACTGCTAAACCAAATCCAATTAATCCACCTAAAAGATATTTTAATTCATTTGTCATTTTAAGAGGTCTTGCTTTCCATAGGGTTACAAGAGTAATAAATAAAGCTAAACCTTGAGTTAATAATTCAAATGCTGTTACCATTTCTCCTGAAATTAATTTCATCATTTCAGGTTGACCTTGATCTGCTAATAAGTGATGAGACCATACCATCCAAGATACAAGTAACTCTAACATAAGTGCAGCTCTTGCCACATTTTCCATAAATAACTTTTGCCCTGTAATAATAGTTGCTAAAAGATACCAAGAACCAGCTACATAAATTAATACAAGACCATCTGCAACTAAATCTAATCCCCACCAGAACCAGTTTTTATATAAAAGTGCATCAACTGATTTTACATCTAAATTAAAACCACCAAGATCAGCAAAAAGATATACTAAAACTAAAATCCCTGCTCCTAAAATGATAAGAGCATCTAAAAATGTATCAACTGTTCCTCTAAAGATTGCAACAACAGGTAAAGAAAGCGCAGGTTCTTTTGTGTAAGGTTGTCTTCCAGTTAATTTGTACCAAAGATTTAAAATACCATCAATACCAAAACCAGAAATTAAAAGTTCTTTCATCGTTTTGTTTTGATGAGCACCAACTCTTGCAAAAATTGTTGCATAGATGTTATATATAAAACCAAAAGTTCCTAGCATAATAAGAGCAACCCCTAAGATAAATACAATTCCGCCAATAGTCTTAAATTGTTCAGTATCAGCAGGAAGAGGCCAATATAAAGTATATAAAGGAGCATAATTCCATGCAAATGCTGCAATCCATGATAATGCCGTACCAACAGTAATTAATAACCAAACCCAGTTTGCTAATTTGACGCTATATAATGGTTTTTTAGTTAAAAAAGGAACTAAAAACATAAATGCACCAAATACCAATTGATAAGTAGAACCAAAAATTCCAACTATTGGGTGAACTGTCATAATTGAAAAATAGTGTTCAGGTGAACCATAAACAGGAGGAATTGAAGGAATAACAGAAGCTGTTCTCATAATCATACCCTCAATTGCAGCAAGACCATAAAATAGAAAAGCCATTACAACTGCTCTTAAAGTAACTTTTTGTAGAGCATTTAAACTTGTATGATCAAATTTATTATCTGCTCCATTAATTAAATCGCTTACAAAACTCATTTAACACCCCCATTCTTTTCAGAAATATTTTGACAACCTACAACTTCAACTGCATCTTTTACAAACATAGCATTTCCTTTTGGTCCTGAATATTCTGTTGACATCAAGTCATAAATTCCATTTTGATTAAATGTCCATAAAATATCATTTTTACTTCCTGGATTTACTTGCATTTGCATAACCATTGTGTTATCTTTTCTAAATAATCCAAAACCATATACTAAATCTTCACTTGTAACATCAAATAAGACTTGTTCTTTACAGTTAATAACCATCTTTTCTGTTGGTAAAATAAACACATGTTTTTTTACATTAATATGATAAACCTTATCAGGCGTCATGTCATGTCGATTTATATCTTGTGCAACCCAAGGAACAGTATTGTAAGTAAAGATATGATGCCCAACTCCCGCAACAACTAAGAAACCAATAAAACTATAAAAAGGGATTCTTATTAGAGATTTGGCTTTTTCTTGCTTCGTTAAGTTGTAGCCAAACCAAGCAACTACAGAAATAATCAAAGCAGAATAGACTGAATATGCGACCCAGTGAAATGACAATAACTCAAGTGAATCATTAAAAGTCATTTTATACTCCTTTTTT
Source organism: Aliarcobacter sp. (assembly GCA_028703945.1). Taxonomy (GTDB): domain Bacteria; phylum Campylobacterota; class Campylobacteria; order Campylobacterales; family Arcobacteraceae; genus Aliarcobacter. The sequence continues at coordinate 86,147 of JAQVLW010000001.1, forward strand.
ATCGGAATAATAACCACTATTAAAGTATAAAAAATTGATATAAATCAATATACATTAATAATGTATATTAAATATACAGTAAAATGTATACTTAATATTTTTTATACAAATGATTAATTAATTTATAAAAAAATATTTAATATTAAAAAGCTTGATAAAGAAATATTTACTAAGTAGTGTGGAAAGAAATAAAAAAAGATTAAAAAAGAAGAAATAAGCGACTAAATGGTTTATTTAAACCACTTAATCTTATCTCTTAAAGTTACAACTTCTCCAATAACAATGATAGCAGGTGTTGGCATATCTTTTGAAAGCTCAACTATTGTTTCTAAAGTTCCTACAACAACTTCTTGTTCAGGGGTACTTCCTTTTGAAATTACAGCACATGGGTAATCTCTTCTTTTCCCAAGGTTCATAAGTTTTCTAGTGATTAGTTTTATATTATGGAATCCCATTAAAAATACAATTGTTTCGTCATTTAAAAAAGTTTGCCACTCTATTTGTGATATTTTTTTCTTTGGTGTTTCATGTCCTGTCACTACTCTAAATGATGTAGTGATTCCTCTATGAGTTACAGGAATTCCAGCATATGCTGGAACGGCTACAGATGAGCTAATACCTGGAATTATCTCGAACTTTATATCTCTATCAAAAAGATAAATAGCTTCTTCTCCACCTCTACCAAATACAAAAGGATCGCCACCTTTTAATCTTACAACATTTTCATATTTTAACGCAGCCTGATAAATGATTTCATTTATTTCATCTTGTGGAACAGAATGTTTTCCATCTTGTTTTCCCACATAAATCATTTCACAGCCATCTTTTGCCATTTCAAGAATTCCTGGATTTGCAAGTCTATCATAGATGATTATATCTGCTTCTTTTACTACTCTCGCAGCTTTTAGAGTCATTAACTCCATATCTCCAGGACCAGCTCCCGTTAAATACACTTTTGCCATAATTATTTTCCATCCTCATATATAAATATTCCTGAAGGTTTTTTAACATTAAATATTTCTCTATTTAAAAACCATTCTTTTGTGTGTATAACTGCGATTTTATTTGTATCATTTACAGATACATAAAGTTGTGGAGAATTTTCTGACCATCTAACATGCAATACTTTTCCATCAAAATTAAATGTCTGAATAATTTCTAAAGTAGTAGTATCAATTATTTGAATAGTTGGGAAATCTTTTCCTGAATATGTAACTGCTAAATATTTTTTATCTGGACTTAAACTTGTAAATACAGGCAATCCTTGAGTTTGAATATTTTTCACAAATTTAAAATCATTATCATAAACCATTACTTTATTATCCCCAACAGCTGGAACAAATATTTTATCTCCACCAATTGACCAAAACCCAAAATGTGGAACTTTTAGAATCATTTGTTTATTTTCATCTAAGAAAACATCAATTTTTTTATATTCCATTTTCTTTAAGTCAACAACACCAAAGAATTTTGAAGTAAAAAATCCAACTATGTATTTTTCATCTTTTATCATAGCATCAAAAGGAAGTTCTCCCGCATCTTTAAACTCTTTAAATAGTTTAAAGTTTGGTTTGTTTTTTCCTTCGTTCATATCTTTAAAAATACTGATGGTATCATTTTCCATTTGTGAGAATATAAGATAATTTTCATATGTTTTAATTCCCACATTTTTTGAACCGGTTTGTATTTTCTCTAAGGGCTTTAAATCTCTATCTAAAATATCAACACTTTTATCATCATAATTAGCAACCGCAACATAGTTTGCACCAATTACAAAACCAATTGCTGATTTTGAAGTTTTATACTCTGCTAAAATTTTTTCAGATTCAGGGTCAAATTTTACTACGAAACCATCTCTTGAAATTGCATAACCATCTTTCCCATCAAATTTCACAACACCATGATTCATGTTGTGCATACCTTCTATATTTGTTCTTTTTACACCATTATAAATTGTTGCTAATGATTCACTTTCTCTTTCAACTACGAAAAATTTCTCTTTTGCACAAACCCAGCTACTAGCAATACTTGCAATTAGCAATAAATTTAATAATTTCATTTCCTATCTCCTAGTTTCTTCTAAAGTTAAATAACATGATGGATCTTCTTCCCACAAATCTCCACTAATTGCATATGCCCGTGAACGTGAACCACCATTACAAATTTCAATATATTTGCATTGAGAACATCTTCCTTTTATTTGTCGTGGATGTTCTCTCAGTTTATTTAAAATATCATTTGAGGTAGAAGTCCAAATCTCATCAAAGGGTGTTTCTAAATAATTTCCAACAACAAAAGGAAAAAATGGATCTGGTTTTACATTTCCTGCCCAATCCATATTCCCAAGTCTATGCCCAGCTGAATTTCCACCCCAAGCTTTTAGTTTTTGCTCTAATGTTTCTACAAAATCTGGATATTCTTTTTTGAATTTATCTAAAAGCATAATTGCATCCATTTCCATATTTCCAGTTACTAAATCAATATTATTTCCATTTTTATAATATTCAAATGCTTTATCAATAATAAATTCAACATATTTTTTTCTTTGTTCTTTTGATATATCTATTTCAAGATTATCTTTTCCCCGTCCAGAATAAACAAGATGAGAGATATATAGTTTATCGACTTTTAGCTCTTCACATAACTCAAACATTGCATAAAAACTATCCTGAGTCTCTTTTGTGATGGTAAATCTAATACCAGCATTTCCACCATGAGCTTGTATTAATTTTATAGCCTCAATAGATTTTTTGTATGCACCTTTTTGACCTCTAAATTGGTCGTGTATTTCTTCAATTCCATCTATTGAAATCCCAATATAATTAAAAGTTTCTATAATTTGATCCACATTTTTAGGACTTACATAAATCCCATTGGTAGATAAATATGTCATTATATTATATTCTTTCATAACTTTAGCAATATCAAATATGTCTTTTCTTAAAAGTGGTTCTCCACCTGAAAAAATAACAAAATTTACACCACCTGCTTTTAGTTTTGAAATAGTTTGTTCAATTTCTTCAAAAGTAAGTGTATCTTTTTCATTTGCATCAGCTTTACTATAACAGTGATGGCAAAGTAAATTACATCTATTTGTAAAATTCCATATCATAATAGAACCATTTAATGTTCTTGATTTTTGATTTTCAAGGGTCGATTTAATCAAATTTGATAATCTAAACATTTTTCTAATCCTTTTTTGATTTGAATGATAGTATAAAATCTGTAATTGCGTCTAGTTGTTCTTGAGATAATTCATCTTTAAAGCTAGGCATTACTGATCTTTTATGACCTAATTGTTTGTACATTGATTTTGGATCAAGGATATGTCCTTGAATCTCTCCCACAGTTCTTTTGTCTGCTATTTGCTGAAATGACGGACCAAAAGCAACTGAAGTTTCATGATGACAGCCCCAACAATATTGTTTAAATATTTTCTCTCCATCTAATGCTGAAGCACTTAACAGATTAAAAGAAAATATTAGTACAAGTGGTATTTTATACTTAATACTCATGTTGTACTCCTTTTTTTGATATAAATAAATCTTAACATAAAGAAAAAACTAAAGGATTGATTGGTATCAATAAATTATTAATAAAAATGGCTAAAATAAGATATATATTTATTAAGGAAAAGATGATGAAGAAATTTTTATTTTCAATGGCTTGTGTAAGTTTTTTATTTGGAAATGACTATGATGTAGGACTTGATTTTTACAAAAATAAACAGTATCAAAATGCCTATGAATATTTTTTAAAAAGTGCAAATAGTGGTAATTCACAAGCTGCACATAATTTAGCTATTATGTATCACAATGGTGATGGTGTTAAAAAAGATATAACAGAATCAATCAAATGGTTACAAATTGCAAGTGATGCAAAAAATCCTTATGCAATGACACAACTTGGTAATAATTATATGAATGGCTTAGGCGTACCAAAAGATTATAAAAAAGCAATAGCACTTTTTACAGAAGCTGCACTTTTGGATAATCCACAAGCTGCTTATAATCTTGGATATATGTATACAATCGGAATTGGAGTTCCAATAAATAATGAAACAGGAGCTTCTTGGTATGAAAAAGCTGCATTATTGGGTGATGAAAATGCTCAAATAAATTTAGGATTTATGTATATGTCAGGACAAGGTATTCCAAAAGATATGAAAAAAGCTGCAATGTATATTAAAAAAGCAAAAGACAATGGAAATGAAAAAGCTGCTTCTTTATGGGAACAATTTGAGTTAGAAAAAGAGTTATAGGATTTAAAATGCAAATTATAATGACTTTAGTATTTACAAGTGTTCTTTTAGTATTTATGATTTATCCTGCTATTAAAATTGTTGGTTTTTTAGAAACTAAGATGAATATTAGTGATAAAACATACAATGTCCTAACCGTTGTAATTACAATAATATTAGCTTTAATTGTTGGGGCTGGATTATATTTTATTTAGTTTTTAAATCTATTGAATATAAAGTATTTAAAAACTCTTCTTTTGAATTAAACTTATAAATAGGGTGAGTTAAATATGACTCATCCCTGTATGATGCAAAAAATATACTTGGAAAGCTTGTTGTATAAAATAACTCTATTGGATATGAAGTCTTATGTTCGACAGTGATTAAGACACTTATAAAATTCTTATTTATATACTCTACATAATCTTGATTTAGAAAATACTGCTTTAAAATCTCATTTGAATTATAACTTTTAGTTGAAGCTATAAAAAGCATTAGGTTTTTTTTCTCTTTTTGTGCTGTAATTAAAGCTTTTTCATAAGAGTGATACCAAGAAATATTATTTGAAAATAGATTTGAAAGAAGTAAGATTAAAATTAAAAGTATTTTAAACATAATATAAAAAATACCCATCTAAAAAAGATGGGTATTTGATTTTTCCTAATTAAGCACCAGGAATAGTTTGTCTGTGTTCAACAGAATAAGTAAATGTAGGAGTAGTTAAGTTGTTAATATATTTAACAAATTTACCGCTATCTGATTCATAAATACCAATTCTTCCAGTTGTCCACTCAGAAATCATAGTCCATTTACCATGATTTGCAGGTTCAGCATGTAATAATCTTGGTTGAACAGGATTTTTTACTTTTTCACCTAATTTATCTGTATATTTGATAATTTTATCTTTTCCAATTTGTGGATCAGATTCAGGGAAAGTAGCTGTTTCATACTGTGTTGCATCCCAAGTTTGTAAAACTTTTTTAGTTTTAGCATCAAGTAATTGCCCTTCAGTTTTTCCAACTTTTACAATTTTATCTGTTTCTAAAGTTTCTTTATTAATTAAGTAAACTTCATTATAAGTTTCAGGACTTCCAATTACTGTATCTGCCCAGATATAAGGAGTATCATGTGCAGTTCCTACGAATAATCCACCACCAGAAGTTTCAACTTTTTTAACAATTTCCCAATTTGAATCCCAAATTACAACAGAACCAATGTTCATAGAAACAGTTGCGTGTAATTGTTTTCCCATTTTTTTGTTAAACCAAGAAGATCCTTGACCTGGATGTGGTTTAGATTTTTCACCTGTGTAAACTTTTGCAGCTAAATTTTTCTCTTTAAAGTCTACGATACCCATAACATCACTTCCTTGAGAAGCAATCATGTAGTATCTTCCGAAATCCTTACCTTCATCTTCATTTAAGAATGCATCATGTAAAACTTTTCCAATGTTAGGAACATCTCCAACAATTGGGAATCCAGGTTTAGAATAATCAATTAAATATACTCTTCCTGCATCTTTTAATGCCATTGCAAAATAAGGCCCATAAGGAGTATCAGCTAATGACGCAACCCTTGAAGCTTCAATTTGTCCATCAATGTTAATAACAGCAGATGTATCATAAGCTTTTAATGGCTCTAATGTCATAGCATCACATAAAACTGCTCCACCTGGTGTGTAGTTTCCTGCAATTACATATTTTCCATCTGGAGAAACTGCTAATCCTCTTGATTCAAATCCAACTTGTACTGAAGCGATCGCTGGTTGACCAGGTGCTGCAATATCAAACATTGTCAATCTTCCAGATCTAGAAATCGAGTATGCATATCTTGGATTTTTCTTATTTGTAACAGTTACGTGAACGGCAAATCCAGCTTTATGTCTAGATAAAACTTTTCCAGTTGTACTATCAATAAAGTCAACTAAAGAAGCATCTCTTTCTGTTGCAAATGTAACGTCAAGAACTGATTTTGTATCAACTGAATTTGGATATTTTTTAGCTAATTCATCTCTATCTGCTAATTTTGTCCAAGTACCTTTGATTTCCTCTAAATTTAATTTAAAGTTAGTGTTATCTTTCCAGTTCATTAACCAGTCAACCATTCCATCAGCATCATCTTTACTAAACATATGTTGCCATTGTGGCATTGCTGTATTAGGAATACCATTCATAATAGAGTCTCTTAATACATGTCTTTCTTTTTTCTTTAATGCATCAGGTCTTAAATCAGAACCAACTCCACCTTGGTGAATTGGACCATGACATCCTTGACACTCTTTTTCATATACATTTGCAAAGTTCATTGTTGAACTTCCTGCGTATAAAGAACCTGCTAATACCGAACACGCTGTTAAACTTAAAATTTTTCCAATTTTCATAATGTCTCCCTTACCTTTTTTTAATGTAATTTCATACCTTACTACCAATAAATAGTCTCTTTGAACGCAGTTCTACTATCTATATAATTGTCTAAATCAAGAGAAAAATCTCTCTTGATTTTTATTTTTGTTCGTCTTCTAATCTTCTTTTCTCTTGTTTATAAATCCAGAACATTGGAAGTACAATAAAAGTATGAAGAAAAATAGTTAATGTTAATGGACCTTGGTTTAATATTGCAAAAAAACTAGGTACCAAATCTGTCATTGGTTCAAACATGTTATCTCCTTATCTCTCGTGTCTAGGGCTTTTAGAAGTAGTTAATAAATCTTTAACTAAGTATAAAAATCCAACAAACGTCATAATACCAGTTGCTAATCTCCATCCAAGACCTTGAACAAACCATACCATATCTTGAGATACGAAGAATCCTTCCCAAGTTGCTCCCATTTGAGCTCTTTCAACTAATACTTGACCATATCCAGCAACAGTTAAAGAAATAGTCATACCTAATACTCCAAGAGTAATTAAAGTAATTGCCATTTTAGAAGCAAATGTTGCTTTCATAACTTTAATACCATTTTTACCTTGTACACCCATATAGAACATACCGATTAGAATAGTAGCATAAGCTCCAAAAAACGCTAAGTGACCATGTGCAGATGTAAACTGCGTACCATGTGTATAAATATTTACTTGTGGTAATGTGTGGAAGAATCCCCAAATACCAGCACCTAAGAAGTTACCAAATGCATTAGTAACAAACCAAGCAAATGCAGGTGAATTGTTCATAGTTTTTTCTTCTGTTCCAGCTTTTAAACCAGTTTCTTTTCCCCAGTCATAAATAACGTGAACAAACATAGCAACTAAAGGAACAGGCTCAAGTGCTGAGAATAATGCTCCAATTTCCCACCAGTACTCAGGAGTACCAATCCAGAAATAGTGGTGTCCCATACCTAAGATACCAGAACCAAATAACATTGAAACTTCAATCCATAACCACATTTCAACAACTTCTCTTCTCGCACCAATAATTTTGATTAATCCATAAGCTGCTAAACAACCTACAAATACTTCCCATGTAGCTTCAACCCATAAGTGAATTACCCACCACCACCAGTATTGATCCATAGAAATATTATCAGTAAAGAACATACCTGCTAAGTATAAACCAGCAAGTGCAAGAACGTCAGCCATTAATACTGTTACAATTCCTGTTTGTTTACCTTTCATTGCAGTTGCAAAAAGGTTAAATACAAATACTAAAACAACAACAACGATACCAATATCGGCCCATCTTGGAGCTTCAATATATTCTCTACCCTCAGTGATTAACCAAATAGTTGATTCACTAGCAGGTCCAACTTGAACTAGAATAAATACTAGAACAACTACTGTTACAGCAGCAGTTAAAACATAAAATCCTAATTTACCAAGTTTGATTCCAACTGTTTCAATACCTGTTTCATCAGGTAATAAATAGTAAACAGAACCAATCATTGCGTATAACATCCATACAACTAAAGCATTGATATGTATCATTCTAGCTATAGAGAAATCAAAGATTTCAAAAAGAAAACTTGGATATAAAAACTGAGTAGCAGCAATAAGACCCATTACTAATTGAGCACCAAACAAAATAGCAGCAACTACGAAATAGTTGATAGCTAATTTTTGAGATTCAAATTTTAAATTATTTGCCATGAATCGCTCCTGTTACACCATCTGTTGACATTCTTGCAAAGTTTCTTGGGAAACCATTTGTATCAATTGATGACATATGTTTTAAAAATGCTACAAGACCCATTGCTTCTTTTTCAGTAATACCAAGATTTGGCATCATTCTTTGATGTGTTGGGAATTGAGACGGATTTTGTAAAAATTTAGACATAGCTTCTTCTTTCGTAGTAGAATTAGTCATACCTAAATATGCTCCATTTGGTCCCCATGCTGGATCTAACCAAGCTTTTGTTAAATCTGGAGCATAATATGCACCATTTCCAAGTAATGTATGACAATCCATACAGTTCTTTGCTTGTGAACCTAATTTTCCTAAATGAAGAAGCTCCGCAGCTTCTTGCTCAGACCAATCATCTCTTCCAAAGAATTTCTCTTTTTCACCAATAACTGGCACCTCATGACCTCTTCTTGTATCCATTTTATAATCAATATTATAATTGATTACTGTTGGACCTGGTACTCTTTTTGTAATACCGTTTTTAAGATCAGCGTCCGTTCCCATACTAATTTGACCCATTGAATCAAATGTTAACCAAATTAATAGTATTGCAGCAAAACCAGTTACCCACGCAGCTGATCTTCTCCAAAAAGGAATACTCGTCCATACTGAAACAACTTTTTTTGACACTTGTTCCTCCTAAAATTTTATTGTTCGTATCTTTGTGCAGACTTAACATTTAAGTAATAATAAAGATGCGGTAAAATTAAATAACACACCATAGTTACCATTAATGCTTTAAGGGTAAAACCATTACTTTGAATCTTGTCTGCGAAATAGTACATACAATATGTTTGCAAAGCCCAAAAAATATATGCAAAAGGCATGTATATTTTTTTTAATCTTTCCATTTTTACTAGCGTATAAATAGCTACGTAAAACAGTCCAAATAGTAAAACAAAAGATGAAGATAAAAATATAGGCAAGAAATCGTCAAGAGCAATTTCTGGTCTAATAATCAAGATTGGTTCCATTTTTTTCTCCTTTTTTTGAAATACCAGAACTATGGAAAAATTTTAGTCTAAACACAAGGAGAAAAAAATGATATATGTCAATATTAAAAAAGTAAGAATTTTATTTTATTTTACAAGAGTTTAATAATTTATCTAACTCATTTTTAAGTTCTTGTAATTTTTTTGTAGAACTAATTAGTTCTTCTTGAGTTTGAATAACTATATCTTCACTTTTATTAAGTTGTGCGGATATTTCTGCTGAGTTTGTTAGTTCATTAATAATAACATCAAATTCATCTGTAATTTCTTCAAGTTTTATTGAAGCATTTTTTGATTGTTCAACTGCATTTGCTGAATAAATCATTGCAGAATTTATTTTATCAATAAAGCAATTAATAGTATCCGTAGCTTCAACAATCTCTTTTTCTGCTTCAATTTGAATTGGTTCAAGTGGTTCATTTGTAGGATTTTGAACGATTTTTTTAGATAATTCAAAGAATTTTTTTACATTTTCTTCCATTGTTTTTAATTGATTAAAACTATACAACATTAAAAATAAAATTATTAATCCAAAAATATATTGAATAGTTTTTAAATAATCACTTTTTTCTTCCATATGTGCGGTATACATTGAAACTAAAATATCAACTTCATTTAGTAATATTGTATTAATTATATAAATGGAATCAATCGAATTTTTAAACTTTTGTTCAGTTGTATCATCTTTTGAATCAAGTATTTTTTTAAACTCATTTATAGATAAATAAAAATTATTCCACAAAATTTCAACTTTTGAAATTTGTTTTTCAATCATATCGGTTGGAGCTTTATAAATACCTAATTGATTATTTCCATATTTTAAAGAATTTAGATTATGCATAAATTCTATTGTTGCATCATCTAATTCATTATATGATTGCTTATTATTATTATGATATATATAAAAAATATTTTTAGATATTTTTTGTGTAAGCATTCTTTGTTTACCAGCTATATTTATAACTTGAGCATCTTTTTTATTTTTTTCATTTAAGTAAATTGTTGTGATGATTATACTTGTCATTAATATTATGAAAAATATTCCGATTAATTTTATTTTTGTGCTTATTGTATTTGGTTTCATATCCCAATTCCTCTAAAAATAGATACTAAGGCTTCATTATTTGTAATTTTTACAGTTCCTAAATCAACTTGAATAATTTCATTTCTTGATAATCTTTTTAAAACTCTTGATAAAGTTTCTGGTTGAATATGTAGCATAAATGATACTTCTTGTCTTTTTAGTCTATTGAACATTTCTAAATCTTGACTTAACATAAAAGCAACTTTTGCAGTTGCATCAAAAACCAATTCTCTATTTACAATACATTGTAATTGGTGAGTTTTATTTAGTAAAACTTCTAATAATTCCATTGTTAAAATATTTTTTGATAAAAAATATTCTTGAAATTTTTCAAAGTTAATAGATAATACAATTGAATCTTCAATAAATTCTGCATTAGAAAAACAATAAATCTCTTTATTATTAGTGGATGTAAGTTCACTAATCATTGAATTTTTATAAATATGATATAAAAATATTTCATTATTAAACTTATCAACCTTATAAATTTTGATAAGTCCTTCAACTAAAAAAAGCAAATTTTTATTTATATCACTTTCATAGTATAAAATTGATTTATTAGGCTGTTTTGATACAGTTGAAATGGAAGCAATAATGTTAATTTGTTCATCACTTAAGTTATTAAAAAAACTTATTTTTCTAATAATTTTTTGTACAGTCACCTTGAACCTTCATATTGTTTTATTTAAGCTATTGTATATTATGCTTGTAAAAATACTAATTAAAGATATAAAATAAGGTTTAAAATGAGTTTTAAAAAATATATAAAAGCAGTTGGAACAGGTCCTAAAGGAAATAGAGATTTAGAAGAATCTGAAGTAATAGATGCAATTGAGTTAATCTTAGAAAATAAAGTTACACAAGCTCAAATTGGTGCATTTTTAATTGCATGGAGAACAAAACTTGAAACAGATAGTGAATTAATAGCAGCAGTAAAAGCTTTAAAAAAATATATTAAATTTACAAAAATTGAAAATTCGCTAGAACTTGGATACTCTTTTGATGGAAGAGAAAATAATCCATTTTTATTTCCACTTTATGAAAATATCTTAAAAGAATTTCATGAAAAAAATAAAGATATTACACCTTTAAATCTTGTAATCTCAGGAGATTTTCTTCAACCTGCAAAAAAAGGTTTAACAACAAAAGATATTTTTAATTCAATTGACAAGGGTCAATATGTACACTATTTTGATAGGATAGAATACCTAAGAGAGTTAAGCGATTTAACAAAATTAAGAGAAGAATTAGGTTTAAGAACAGTTTTTAATACAATTGAAAAACTTTTAAATCCAGCTTCTAGTGATTTTGGGGTTACAGCTGCTTTTCATAAACCTTATGTAAAAAAATATCTTGTAATGTTTAAAAAATACTATAAAGATGTTTTAGTTTTAAAAGGTGCTGAAGGAAGCCCTGAGGTATTTAGTAATGGTAAGTATTGGAAAGAAGTGGATGGACAAATTATAGAAATCCCATTTTCATTGAGTGATTTTGGTATTACTTATGATAAAAATTATGAGAATATCTCTTTAGAAGAAGCTTTAGAAATAGTTAAAAATCCAAATGATGAGATTTTAAAACTAGCAAAATTTAATATTGCATTATATTTAGTATTTGCTCAAAGAGTAGATAGTCTTGAAGATGCATGGAAAAGGTTAAATTAATTTTACCTTTTAAGCTAGTTTATACTATTCTAGAAGCTATTAAAAATAGGAATAAAATATGCTAATAGATGGATTTGGAAGAAAACATGATTATTTAAGGGTTTCAGTAACAGAAAGATGTAATTTTAGATGTCAGTACTGTATGCCAGAAAAACCTTTTTCTTGGGTTCCAAAAGAAAACTTACTTTCGTATGAAGATTTATTTAAATTTATAAAAGCTTCAATTGATGAAGGTATAAAAAAAGTAAGAATAACAGGTGGTGAACCACTCTTAAGAGAAGGTCTAGACCAATTTGTAAAAATGATATTTGATTATAAAAATGATATAGATTTAGCATTAACAACAAATGGTTTTTTATTGCCAAATGTTGCTCAAAAATTAAAAGATGCAGGACTTAAGAGAATAAATATCTCTCTTGATTCATTAAATGCAGCAACTGCTGCAAAAATTGCTCAAAAAGATGTTTTGGAAACAGTTCTTAAAGGAATTCAAGCAGCAGATGATGCAGGACTTAAAATAAAAATAAATTGTGTTCCAATAAAAGGAATAAATGATATTGATTTAATAGAAATTTTAGATTTTTGTAAAAGTAAAGGTTATGTTGTTAGATTTATTGAATTTATGGAAAATAATCATGCAAAAGATGGTGCAAAAGGATTAAATTCTGATGAAATAAAAGCAATTATTGCGACAAAATATCCAGATTTTAAAATAGTTCCAAGAGATAACAGTTCTCCAGCTCAATATTATGAGCTTGAAGATGGTTTTCAATTTGGAATAATAGAACCGCATAAAGATGATTTTTGTGCAGCCTGTAATAGAATTAGGCTAACAGCTGAGGGGTTTTTAATACCTTGTTTATATTTTGAAGATGCAATGAGCATAAAAGATGCAGTTAGGAATAATAATATTGATGAAGCAGTTGCAATTTTGAAAAAAGTATTAGCTGGAAAACCAGAAAAAAATAAATGGTCAAATCAAGAAGATGATAATAAAATTTCAACAAGAGCTTTTTATCAAACAGGTGGATGAAAACAATTATTTAAAGTAAAAGTAAAGTAAAGTTTGAATATAATTCGCGCTCATTTATTGTAAATGAAAAAAATAACATATACCTATTAGGAGGTCAACATGGCTTTAGATCAGGAAGTAAAAGCAGCTATAGCAGCAAAATACGGGAAAAAAGATGGTGATACTGGTTCATCAGAAGTTCAAATTGCTTTATTAACAGAGCAAATTAAAATATTAACAGAACACTTAAAAGTTTTCAAAAAAGATCATTCTTCAAGATTAGGTCTATTAAAAATGGTTGGTAAAAGAAAAAGATTATTAAAATACTTAAGAAGTAAAAATTATGCTTCATTTGTTGAATTAGTAGCTTCTTTAGGAATTAGAGCTAAATAATTTTAGTTTTTTTCCGAAAAAAAGGGTTGTAGCATTGCTACAACCCTTTTTTTTTGCCTAAATATTTCAATTGATTGATTTTAATAACGAATCTTAATAATAGTTCTTGTAGAATAAACAAAAAATATTGGAAATATATAACATGTTATTAACAAAAAAGAGTGAATACGCACTATTATCTTTAATTGCTATTGCAAAGAGTGATGAACCAAAGAATGTAGATGAGTTATCAAGAGAATTAAATATATCAAAATCATTTTTAGCAAAGATTATGCAAAATCTTGCAAAACAAAATTTAGTAATATCTCACAGAGGTGTAAATGGTGGTTTTGCTTTAAATAAATCTTGGGAATTAATTACGATTTTAGAGATTGTTGTTGCAGCAGAAGAAAAAATACCATCTGTATTTGAATGTTCTCCTTCTGCTGATAATTGTCCAAACCAAGTGGCAATGCTTTGCACCATTTGGCCTTTATTAAATAATTTACAAATAAGAATCAATGATTTTTTAGAAAAGTTAACATTAAAAGATATTGCTTAATGAAGTTATTTCATATTTCTCATACAGATTTAGATGGATATGGATGCCAATTAATTACAAAAGAGTATTTTAAAGAAGGTTTTTTCTACAATGCAAATTATGGTTTAGAAGTAAAATTAAGTATAAAAAAAGTTTTAGAGCAAGTTCTAGAATATAAAGAAGATGAAATTCTTATATTAATAAGTGATTTGAACTTAACTTTTCAAGAAGCAAAAGATCTAGATAATGATGTAGATAAACTTCTAAAAAATGGCTACAAGATAAAACTTCAACTCTTAGACCATCATATAAGTGGTAAAAAAAGTGCTGAAACTTTTCCCTGGTATTATTTAGATGATAAAAGATGTGCTACAAAAATAGTTTATGATTATATGTTTGAAGAATATGAAGGTTTTGATTGCAATATAAGTGATTGGTTAAAACCTTTGGTAGATGCAATTAATGCTGTTGATATTTGGCTTGAAAATGAAGTGAAAAACTTTGAATTTGGAAAAGTTTTAATGTCTATGATTACAAAGGTACGAGAAATAAATAATATTTTATTTGCAGATTTAAATAGAGATTTTAGATGTCATTTACTAAAACAAGCAGCTAAATATTTAGATGAGGTAGATGGGCATATAAAATTAGATAATGATGTCCACTTTATGAAAAAAGATTTCCTAAAATTAAGCAATAAAGATGATACTTTAGATAATTTATCTGCAACTTATCTTGTAAAAACTTTAGTCGATGTAAAAGATGATTTAACAGTTACTTACAAAGGACATAAAGGATTATTAACTTATTGTTTAGGTTCAATTTCAATTCCTGCAAATGCCTTTTTACGAGCAAATCCTGAATATGATTTTTTTATTGATATAAATAAAAAAGGTAATGCTTCTTTTCGTGCTGATGGAAAAGTTGATGTTGCACTAATGGCTGCAAAACTATCAAATGGTGGTGGACATGTAAATGCAAGTGGTGGGAAATTTGATGATTTTAAAGAAGTTATTGATTTTTATGAAGTTAAAACTTACATACAAAAGAAGCTAGATAAAATCTAGTTTATTCTTTTTTTTAGCATACTTTTAAATAATTTATTTATAATAGAGTAATTTATTATAAAGGATATAAAATGGAGTGTGAATTCCCAACCGTAGACTCAAAAAGTGAAGAAATAATTGAAATCTTAAAAAATACAAAAACTATTGCAATAGCTGGACTTTCTCCTGACCCTACAAAAGCTTCAAATGCTGTTGCAGCTTATTTACAGAGTGTTGGATATAAAATAGTTCCTGTTTATCCGAAAGAAGATATGATTTTAGGAGAAAAAGTTTATAGAACAATTTCAGAAATTCCTTTTAAAATTGATATGGTTGATATTTTTAGAAAACCTGATGCAATAGCTCAGATTGTAGACGAAGCAATAAAAATTGGTAATATTGATACTGTTTGGTTTCAATTAGGACTTGTGAATAATGAAGCAGCAGCTAAGGCAAAAGAAGCTGGATTAAAAGTAGTACAAAATAAATGTACAAAAATTGAGCATAGAAATTTATTTTAAATAATATCTTTTGATGTGTTGCTTCTTAAAATAAGTTTAGCAACACATCCGCTTTTTTGGTCATCTCTATTTACAAGAGTTATTTTTGCTCTTAATGCATCAGCTGCATTTTTAGCTAAAAATAAACCTAATCCAACTCCACTTTGATTACCTATTCTTTTAAATGGAGCAAATAAATCTACATTTTCTGGTATTCCAATGCCTTCATCTGTTACTGTAATAATTATTTTCTCTTTAGTTTTCTTTAATCTAATTGCGATTGATTTTTCATTTGGTGTAAATTTAATTGCATTTTGAACAAAGTTTTGTAATATTTGGTTAAATAAAGTTAGTTGAAGAGAAGTGTTTAAATGATTTACATTTGAAAAGAAAGTAATAATAATATTTTTTTGAGCACTTAACATTCTATAATCATTTGTCTTTTTCTTTATATATTCAACTAAATCGAGATTTACAGTTTGTTCAAATTGTGCTCCTTCGGTTCTTCCTATATCCAAAATTGAAGAAATCATTTTATTCATTTCATCAATTTGTTTTACGGTTAAATTTAGAACTTCCTCATATTGTTCAACTTCTCTTTTCTTTTTTAAAGTTACTTCAGTTTTTAATTTCATAACAGCAAGTGGAGTTTTAAGTTCATGTGCTGCCCCAATAAAGAGCTCTTTTTTGAACTTTACATAAGTTTCAATTCTATTTGTTAATGTATTTATAGAGTTTGCAAGAGAATGAAATTCTATAGGTAAATCTTTTTTATCAATTTGTGTTAAGGAATTTTCATCCATATTTGATAATTTTTTATTGATTTGAAGAATAGGTTTTAAAAGAGATTTTGAAACAATTAAAGAATAAATAAGCATTAAAATAAAACCAGGAATTGCTAAAACAAAGAGATTTTTAAATATTACAGAGTATAAAAGTTCTCGTTCAAAACTTATATTTTTATCAATTTCTAAAAAAAGTTTATTTTCTAAATCAAAAGGATAAAGAAGTTTTATAAAATAATCACCATGTTTCTGATAGTTTAAAAATTTATAGTTTTTTAACTGTATATTTTCAACTAGGTTAATAGTTATATTATCATTTTCAACAGGAATAAAACTATTTGTTGAAAGAGAAGATTTGTAAAGTTGTTCAGCATGGATTAACATATTTTTTTGAATATCGTCATAAACTGTACTTCTAGCATATTCATAAAATATAAATGAGAGAGTAATAATGAAAAGAGAGGTAGCTATAATCAGTTTAGTATAAAACTGTTTATAAATACTTTTACTTTCCACCATTTATTTTAAAGCCTAATTATTTAGCTTTAGGGTCTTCAATTTTGTTTGGGTAACAGAATCTATAACCTCTTCTTCTGATTGTTTCAATAGTAGAGATATTTAATGGTTTATCCATTTTTTGTCTAATTTGATTAATCGCAACTTCAATTACATTTGGAGTAACTAATTCTGGTTCTTCCCAAATTGCATCAAGTAATTGTTCTTTTGAAACAATTTGATCTCTATGTCTTGCTAAGTGTGTTAATACTTCAAAAGGTTTCCCTTTTAATTCGATTTCTTCACCAGCATATTCGATTTTTTCTTCATCAGGATTAATGATTAAATCATCAATTTCTATGATATTTGTTCCACCAAATCTAAGTCTTGCTTCGATTCTAGCTAGTAAAATATCAAAATCAAATGGTTTTTTAATAAAGTCATCAGCACCTGATTTTAATGCTTCAATTTCACTTTCTTTATCATCTCTAGCTGAGATAATAACAACAGCTGTTCTTGAACTTCTGTTTTTAACTAATTTACATAGCTCTATTCCGTCACCATCTGGTAACATCCAATCAGTTAATACTAAATCATAGTTTCTAATGTCGATAAAGTATTCTGCATCTTTATAATTTTCAGCAGTATCTACTTGATATCCAAAGTCTGAAAGACCTTCTTGTAGTGTTCTATTTAGTGTAATTTCATCTTCAATAATTAAAATTCTCATTATTATTCCTTAAATTTAAGTTAAGTTTAAATTTTGACGGAATTGTATCATAAAAATTACGAAATTTAAAGTGTTTTTAAGCTAAATTTTAAAATTTATAAAACAGGAATTTATAAAACTAAAATATTATATAAAAGTAGCTATTTTTTAGTGATAAATCAACTGTTTATTAACTATGAATTGATAAAATACGCAAAATATAAAATCTCAAGGAAAATTATGAAAAGAATAGTAACAAGTTTAGTTGCATCAATAGTTTTAGTGACTGTTTTAAATGCAAATGATTATGGTTCAGTTGATGGTGATGCAATTACAAAACAAGACATTGCAATGGTTTTACAAGATCCAAGAATAGATTTTGACAAATTACCTGATCCTTCAAAAAAACAAGTAATTGAACAAATTGTTAATAAAAAATTAATTGCAAAAAATGCAATTAAAAATGGAATTGAAAAAGACCCTCAATATGTTGAAGCAATGAGCGGAATAAAAGAAGATTTAGCTCTTCAAGTTTGGCAAAAAAATGAAGTTGATAAATTAAAATTTACAGATCAAGATAAAAAAGATTTTTTTGAAAAAAATAAAGATAAATTTGTAATGCCTGAAATTTTAGAATCAAGACATATCTTAGTAAAAACAGAAGCTGAAGCAAAAGCTATTATTATAGAACTTGATAAATCAGCAAAAAAAGAAGACAAATTTGCTGAACTTGCAAAAACTAAATCAGCGGATGCAACTGCTCAAAATGGTGGATATTTAGGAAAAGTTCCTGCTGATAAATTAGTTCCTGAATTTACTGCTGCTGCAAAAGCATTAGCTAAAAATACATATTCTAAAACGCCTGTAAAAACTGAATTTGGTTATCATATAATTTTCTTAAAAGATAAAACAGCTCCAAAAGCTTTGACATATGCTGAAGTTGAACCTAAAATCTCACAAATTTTAATTGGAAATGCTTTTAGTAAAAAAATAAAAGAATTAACTGATGAATTAAAAAAAGATGCAAAAATAGTTATTAAATAAGGGAATAAAATGGGTGTATTAGATGTTGTAAAACCAGGAGTTTTAACTGGAAGTGAAGCAAAAAAACTTTTTGCTTATGCAAAAGAGAATAATTTTGCAATTCCAGCTGTAAATGTAGTTGGAACAGATTCTGTAAATGCTGTTTTAGAAGTAGCAGCAAAAGTTAATTCACCAATTATTATTCAATTTTCAAATGGTGGTGCAAGTTTTTATGCTGGAAAAGGCTTAAAAACTGCAAATGCAGCAGTTCTTGGTGGAATTAGCGGTGCAAACCATGTTCATATGATGGCTGAAGCTTATGGAATTCCTGTAATTTTACATACAGACCATGCAGCAAAAAAACTTTTACCTTGGATTGATGGATTATTAGAAGCAGGGGCTAAACATTTTGAAAAAACTGGACGACCTTTGTTTACTTCTCATATGCTTGATTTAAGTGAAGAGCCTTTAGAAGAAAATATTGAAATTTGTGTTGAGTATTTCAAAAAAATGAATGCACTTGATATGATGCTAGAAATTGAGCTTGGAATCACAGGTGGAGAAGAAGATGGTATTGACAACTCAGATGTTGATAATGCTTTACTTTACACTCAACCTGAAGAAGTTTGTTATGCTTATGAAGAGTTAAGTAAAGTCGGGAGCAATTTTACAATTGCTGCAAGTTTTGGAAATGTTCATGGTGTTTATAAACCAGGAAATGTTCAATTAAGCCCAAAAATATTAAATAATTCTCAAAAATTTATTCAAGAAAAACTGGGAACTTCATCTGCTCAACCTGTTGATTTTGTATTTCATGGTGGTTCAGGTTCACTACTTGAAGAAATTAGAGAAGCTATTACTTATGGTGTTATTAAAATGAATATTGACACAGATACTCAATGGGCAACTTGGGATGGTGTAAGAGCTTATGAAGCTAAATATCATGGATATTTACAAGGTCAAATCGGAAACCCTGAAGGTGCTGATAAACCTAATAAGAATTATTACGACCCAAGAAAATGGATTCGAGCTGGGCAAGAAACTATGATTGCTAGACTTGAAGTTGCATTTTCTGATTTATGTGCTTTAAATAAAAATTAATTAAAATAAAAAGGGCGAATAATTTGATTATTTGTCCTTTCTTTGAATAGATATTTATATTAAAATTATATAATACATGTTCAAAGGAAAATCTAATGAACATAACTCTAAATAAAAAAAATATCAATAAAAAAGATTCATCTGTTGAGATAATTATCTTAAATAAAATTAAAGATATGACTCAAAAAGATCAAGAATTACTAAAAAATATTAATTTTCATAAAAAATCTTTTAACATACATTTTGATATGAAAAATAGTAAATTATATGTTTCATGTTTAAAATTAAAAGATGAAAATATAAAAACTGCAATTTCAACAGCAATTAACTTTTTGAAAAAAACAAAAAAACAAAATATAAAAATAGATATTACTCAGAGTAAAAAAGAGTTAGAAATCCAAACAATTGTTGAGGGTTTAGTTTTAGGAAATTATGAATTTTTAAAATACAAATCTGCAATAAATGAAGAAAAAATAAAAGATGTAGAAATCAACATAAATTCATCTTCTAAAACAAAAGAAGAATTAGAAGAGAATCTAAAAAAAGCTTTAATTATTTGCAATAGTGTGAATTTTACAAAAGATATAGTAAACAGTTCACCTGAAGATTATTATCCTCAAATTATGGCCGATGATGCTTTGAAAATTGCTCAAAATAATAAAAATATTGAGTGCAAGATTTTTGGTGAAGATTATTTAAAAGAAAAGAGTATGAATGCCATGTTAAGTGTTGGAATTGCCTCTCCACATGAGAGTAAATTGATTCATCTAACATATAAAACTAAAAATCCAATAGCAAAAATTGTCTTAGTTGGAAAAGGTGTAACTTATGACACTGGTGGAATGAGTTTAAAGCGTGGTGATGGAATGGTTTCAATGAAGTGTGATAAAGCAGGAGCTGCGACTATTTTGGGTGTTATTCAAGCTCTGGGTGCTCTTAATTTACCTTTTGAAGTTCATGGAATCATTGGAGCTGTTGAAAATATGATTGGTGGCAATGCTTATAAACCTGGAGATGTATTAAAAGCTTCAAATGGAAAAACAATTGAAGTTACAAATACAGATGCAGAAGGACGATTGGTTTTGGCTGATTGTTTGCATTATGCCCAAGAAAATATAGAAGATTTTGATTATATTTTTGATTTAGCAACATTAACGGGAGCAAGTATTGGAGCATTTGGTGGATATACAACTGCTATTATGGGATATAGTGAAAAACTAAAAAAGAAGATTTTAAAAGCTTCACAAAAATCAGGTGAATTGGTTGGATTTTTACCTTTTAATGACTATTTAGAAAAGTTATTAGAAAGTCAAATAGCTGATTTTGTAAATACGAGTGCTAATAAAAATGGAGCAGCAATTACTGCATCTATATTTTTAAGTAAATTTATAAAAAATAAAAACAAGAAAAAATGGCTTCATTTTGATATAGCTGGACCTTCTTATCGAAAAGAAGTTTGGGCTTATCATTCTTATGGAGCAACTGGAGTTGCCGTTAGATTACTTCTTAAATTCATGGAAAATTTGAAAAAATAGTTATTTCAAATTTTATTCTTATTGTGTTTTCGAAATAGGTGCTATATATTCAACTCCAAAATTTTCAAAGATTTCTTTTATTTCATTATTTTTATAAGCCGTATCAAGTAGTTCATCTATTTGATAGCTTAAATCTCTATAGTTGCTAGAAACAGCTGTTGCTAAATCCCATTGAGATTTCATTTGTGGAATATCTTGCGTTAAATAGTATTTGTCTTTATTATTTTTATAATCAATTAGATACTCAATTTGTGATTTTAATCCTGCTATTGCATCAATTTTCCCATTTTTAAAATCATTAATTGCTTCTTGAAATTTAGTATAATGCTTAATATTTTTTTGCAGTAATCCTCTTGCAAAACCGCTTAAATGAAGGTCTGGAAGTGTATCAACTTCCACACCAATAGTTTGATAGGCAAATATAGCTAAAGTTTTTATTTGTGGAATTATTTCTTTATTTGTAGCAATAATCCATTTTTCACTTTGATATGGTCCTTTTATAGTAACCATTTCATTTTCTAATTCACCTGTAGATTTATTTGTCATTCTTAAATAATCATAATCATAAGGAATTCTAAACATTACATCTGCTTTAGTTTTATGTACTAAATTTCCCCTCCATATTGTATTTCTTAGGTCATCTGCCAAATTTTCATCAGAACCTGTGAAATACCAAATGGGTTTTACATTTAATGAGTTTGCAACCTTTTTCCCCAATTCAATATCGATTCCTTTTGGAACACCATCTTCCATAAATGAGTAAGGAGGAAAATCCTCGTAAACTGCTATCACAATTTCCCCACTTGCTTTTATGTCATCAATACTTCTTGCCAATAAGCTTATTGAAAAGAATAGTGTTAATAGAGATAATTTAAGAATTAGATTCATTTAAATACTTTTTATTTTTTTGGTAAGCTCATAATATAAGCTCTAATAGCCCACATTGCTTCTTGATTTACTACACCTTCAAATGGTGGCATATATACATTACCATTTCTAACAGCTCCACCTCTTACTCTTTCCATATACCACTCATCACCTTCAATTCCATCATCTAAGAATCTTAAATCAGGTGCAATTCCACCTGAAACAGCTCCTAGTCCATGACATCTTGCACAGTTTTCACTATATCCATGTTCTCCAACTTTAATTGCAACTGCATTATCTTTATATGGATTTTGTTCTAGCCATTCAGCTCCTAATGGTTTTAACTCTTTAGTATCAACAGCTTGAGGAGTAACACTTCCATGTCCAAAAGCCAATATAGTTGTAGCAAGTAATGCTAGAGTTATTTTTTTCATCTCTCGTCCTTTTAATTTTAAATTATGGAATTATAAACAAAAATTATAGCCTGATTATAGCGACTTAAATTATTAACAAATGGCTATTATTGGGCTATAAAACTTATATATAATTCTATTATTAAATAAAATAGAGGAAAAAAAGTGATACAAAAATTAATTTTAATTTCATTATTATGCATAATAAACTTATATGCTCAAGGAAATTTGCGAATAGGTGTTTTAGCTTATGGGACTGTAAATTGGGAATTAGATGTTTTAAAATATCATAACTTAGATAAGAAATATGGTTTTAATTTAGATGTAGTTGAACTTGCCTCAAAAAATGCTCAATTAGTATCTTTACAATCACAAGATGTAAATATGATTGTAAATGATTGGATTTGGGTAAATACACAAAAAGCAAAAGGAAAAGATTTTAGTTTTTATCCTTACTCAAAAGCAACAGGAACTTTAGTTGTAAATGAAAATAGTAATATCAATAATTTACTTGATTTAAAAGGCAAAGAGCTTGGAATTGCAGGTGGCGTTTATGATAAAACATGGTTATTATTTCGTGCATATAGTAAAAGTAAATATGATATAGATTTAAAAGATATAGTAACTCCTTTGTTTGCACAAGCTCCAATTTTATATAAAAAGATGGAAGATAATTCTTTGGAAGCTGCAATTAATTTTTGGCATTTTAATGCAAAACTAGAATCAAAAAATATAAAACCATTAGTAGAAATTAAAGATATATTGCAAGAATTGGGAATTCAAAAAGATGTTTCTTTTGTTGGTTGGACTTTTAATACTCAATTTGCAAATAACAATAAAGAGATAATCAATGGATTTTTAAAAGCTTCAAAAGAAAGTAAAGAGATACTGAAAAATAGTGATGAAGAATGGAATAGAATTAAAGAACAAATGAATGTGAAAAATGACAAAGAGTTTGAAGCTTTAAAAAATGGTTATAAAAAAGGGATTATTGAAGAGTTTGATGAAGAGAGTATTAATGATTTACAAAAGGTATTTAAAATACTTTTAAAAGAGGGTGGAGAGAAATTTGTGGAAGATACGGTTTTCTTAGATAATAATATATTTTGGAATTTTGATTCAAAATAGAGATTGAAAATATTATGAATAATTCTAATAAATTTTTATCAATATTTGTATTTGCAATATTATGGCAGTCAATTTCAATATTAGCAAATACGGATGTTTTTCCTTCTGTTGTGGATATATTGAGAAGTTTTTTTGATCATCTTTTAAACAAAGAGTTAATTCATCATGTATCAATAACTCTGCAAAGAGTTTTTATAGCATTTATAATTGCTATGATTATTGGAGTTTTTCTTGGAATTATTATGGGGTTATTTCCAAAAATTGATTCTTCTTTAGATATTTTTTTGATAATTGGTTTAAATATGCCAGCACTTGTAACAATAATAATTTGTTATATTTGGTTTGGATTAACTGATTTTTCAGCAATATTAGCAGTCGTTATAAATAAAGTTCCAATAATAATAGTAAATATTAGAGAAGGTGTAAAAGCAGTTGATAAAAAATATTTAGATTTAGCAAGTATTTATGAAATACCAGAAAAAGATGTTATAAAAAAAATATATTTACCTCAAATCTATCCATATATTATGGCGACAACAAGACTTACAATATCATTGGTTTGGAAAATAGTTTTAGTGGTTGAATTATTAGGTAGAAATGATGGTGTTGGTTTTCAAATCGCATTATTTTTTCAAGATTTTGATATTACTTCAATTCTCACATATTCTTTTGCTTTTATATTTATTGTGATTCTAATAGAAAAAATATTCTTAAATCCAATAGAAATAAAAATGAGAAAATGGAGATAATATGATTAAAATAGATATAAAAGAGAAATTTTTTAATGAGACAAAAATATTAGAAAATATTCAAATCTTTGTTTCTGATGGTGAATTTTTATCTATTATTGGACCATCTGGATGTGGGAAAACAACACTTTTAAATATTGCTTCATCTTTGGATAAAGATTTTAATGGTAAGGTTGATATTT
>JAQVLW010000023.1 GCA_028703945.1 Aliarcobacter sp.
CTAAAGCTGTTAAAAAGAAGATTATGAATCCTATATATAATTCTATTTCCATTTTTGTCCTTTTTTCTTTTCATAATAGCCAAAAGTAGCTATATGACTTATTATGCTAAAATATTTTATAAAAAAATAGGAGTTTTGATGTCAAAGTGTCCCCTTTGTCAAAATAGTTCAACACCATTTTATAAAGATGAATTTTATGAATGTATTTGTTGTAAAGGTATATTTAGACCAAAAGAAAAACTACTTGATAATGAAAAAGAAAAACAACGATATGAAAGTCACACCAATAATTCAGATGATTTAGGTTATCAAAATTTTGTAGCTCCAATTACCAATTCTATTTTAAATGAATATAAAAAAGATGATTTTGGTTTGGATTTTGGTTGTGGGAAAGATTCTCCCATAATCAAAGTTTTAAGACAAAATGAATATAAAATATTTGAATATGACCCATATTTTTTTGATGATAAAAAACTATTAGAACAAAAATATGATTATATCGCTTGTTGTGAAGTAATCGAGCATTTTTATAATCCAAAAAAAGAGTTTGAACTTCTGAAATCTTTATTAAAAGATGATTCAACTTTGTATTTGATGACGGGAATTTATAAAGATAATATTGATTTCTCAAAGTGGTGGTATAAAAATGATTTAACCCATGTTTTTATTTTTAGAGAAAAAACTTTTGAGTGGATAAAAAAAGAGTTTGGATTTAAAAATATGTTTATTGAAAAGAATTTTATAAAGTTTAGTTAGAAGTTAGAAAAAACTAAAGAGGAAATTCCTCTTTAATTTTAAAAGAAATTATCCTAAAATCTCATCTTTAACTGTTTCTGGATGATCAAGTGAATACTTGAATTTTTCCATATCAATTTGTTTATCCCAAGCACCAACAACAACAGCTGCAACTGCATTTCCACACAGATTTCCAACAGCTCTCATTTCACTCATAAATTTATCAACACCTAATAAAACAGCAACTGTAACAACAGGAATTACTCCACCAAGTGCTGAAAGTGTTCCAGCAAGTACAATAAATCCAGAACCTGTAACTCCCACAGCACCTTTTGAAGTAACCATTAAAATAATAATGATACTAAGTTGTTGACCAAGAGTTAATGGAATATTAAAGGCTTGCGATAAAAATATAACTGAAAGTGATAGATAAATATTTGTACAATCAAGATTAAATGAATATCCAGTTGGAATAACTAATCCAGTTGTTCCTCTACTCACTCCTGCTGCTTCTAATCTTCTCATAAGTGGCGCTAAAGCTGATTCACTTGAAGATGTAGCAAATACAATTAATACTTCTTTATAGATAAATCTCATAAATTTGAAAACATTAATTTTGAATATAGCTAAGATAATCCCAAGTACAATAAAAATAAATGCACAAACAGAAATAAACATTACACCCAATAAACTAGCCATATTAACTAAAGAAATAATACCAAATTTACCAATTAGAAATGACATAGCACTAAAACTTGCAATTGGACTTAACCACATTAAAACTGTTAAAATTTTGAAGAAAAAGTTTTGAGCAGTTTCGATTGGAGCTAAGATTTTATCTTTATAAACTCCAGCAAATGCAGAGATTAAAATAGCCAATGTTAAAGCCATTACTAATACTTGAAGAGTTTGTCCATTTAAAAATGGAGTAATAGGATCAGTAGGAATTGCTCCTTTTAAAATAGACCAAACAGAACCTAAATGTGGGTCAGCATGTGTAAATTTTTCAACACTTGCTGGGTCAAGTGAATCAACTGAAAGATTCATTCCACTTCCTGGTGCAAATACATTACCAAATAAAACACCGATTGCTAAAGCAAAGGTACTTACAATTTCAAAGTAAACAAATGCTTTAAATCCAATTGTTCCAACTTCTTTAAGACTTTTTAACCCAACAATACCTGAAATAATTGTTAAAAAGATAATAGGTCCAACAAGCCATTTAAGTCCTTGAATAAACCAATCAATACCTGGTTTTGCTTGAACTGCTAATTTTGGATTAACAACACCAAAAATAATACCTGCGATAATGGCAACAACAACCCAAAATGCTAAACTTTTGATTGTATAGTTTGTCCAATTTTTTTTCTTTTTATCTAATATTTCTTCCAAGAAACATCCTTTTAGTTTTATATAGTCAAACTATATCAAGAAGTTATGTCTAACTTGTGTAAGTAAATATCTTCCTAATTTCTTAACTTATATTAATTAAAAGATGTTACTAAATGGAATAAATATTAATGTCTTTCCATAACTTTTTCTATTTCATCGGGTTTCCCATGGCTTCCAATTTAATATTTTTGTTTTATCAAAAAATACTTATATTTCCTTGACAATGATTTTAAAAAAATATATACTTCAAAAAGTAAAGAGTTAAACTCTTTACTTTTAATAGAGGGTTTTAAATGAAAATAATAGAAGAAAAAAACTATTACAAAATGTCTGAACTTGTAGAACTTACAAATTTAGGTAATCACACAATCTCTTTTTATGATAAAAAAGGGTTGATTCCAAATAGTGTAAGTACTTCAATTAATATGAAATATTATCCAGAAATCACAGTTACTGTTTTAAATTTGATCGTATATTTCAAAGAGAGCTTAAATTTTTCAATAGATTACATAAAAGAACTTTTTGATTATTACAATGTAGATTTTGAAAATAGAAGTGAGTTAATCCTTCAATCAATTGAGATGATTTCAAGTGAGATAAAAAATCCAATTTTAAAAGAAAAACTAATAAATAAAAATCTACAAGAAGCGATAAATATTGGTTTATTAGAAGATAAAGAGATATATTTTAAAACAGAAATAGAGATTTTAGAGATTTTTGATGAGTTATTAAAATATGATATTTCCTTAGAACTTGTGGAAGAGTATATTAATACAAGTAAAAAACTTGCCCTTCTTGAAAAAGAGTTATCACAAAAAGTTTTTGATAAAACAGGAACGATTCCTGAAATCTTAGTATTAAATATACTAAATTCACTCAAACCATATATTTTTAATAAACAAACAATTCTTGAACTAAAAAGGAATAAATAATGAACAAGATAAATAATATTCTAGCAATAAAAATGGCATTTTTATTTGTAGTTTTTTGTAATGTAATCGTGGATGTTGCACATAAAGTGTTTTTGCAAAATATTGCATTTAAAGTATTTGATGGAAGTAATCAGGTTATTTGGATTTCAATTATAAATGCTTTAATCATTATTCCTTTTTTACTTTTATTTACAGTTAGTGGATATTTATCAGATAAATATAATAAAAAGAATATCCTTATTTATGGTGCTGTTTCGTCTTTTTTATTATCTGTTTTAATGGTTATTTCATATTTAAGTGGAAATTTTTATTTTGCTATGTTCTCTTTAATATTATTAGCAGCACAAAGTGCAATTTATTCACCTGCAAAATTTGGGCTTATAATTGATATTTATGGTAAAAAGAATCTTTCAAGTGGAAATGCTATATTACAAGCTAGTTCAATTATTGCTATTTTATTTTCTATTGCTTCTGCATCTTTTGTTTTTGAAAGTTATTATAATGCAAACAATTTAGCAATACTTACAACAAAAGAAGAACTTTTAACTGCAATTTTGCCTTTGACATATTATATTTTACCAGTTGCATTTTTAGAAATGTTAATTTCTTTTTTATTTTTAAGAAGAGTAAATACAACATACACTAAAAATGAAACATTAACTTTAGATAAAAATGAGTTATTTAAAGGGAAACTTCTATCTAAAAATATAGAAACAATATTTGCAAATAACATTATCTCTTTATCTGTAATTGGATTATCAGTATTTTGGGGAGTTTCACAAGCTTTAATGGCCGTATTTCCTTCTTATGTAAAAGAGTATTTAGGAATAACTGATGTCTTTATGATAAATGGAGTTATTGGAGCTTCTGGAATTGGAATTGCAATTGGTTCTATTATGTATTCAAAGATTTCAAAACATTATATAGAAATAGGAACAATTCCCCTTTCAGCTTTGGGAATGGCTTTGATGATTTATATCTCAACAGTTGTACAAACTCCATTTCTTTTGGGGATTAGTTTTTTAGTATTCGGAATTTTTGGAGGATTATTTGTAGTTCCTTTAAATGCTTTAATTCAATTTAATGCTAAAAAAAATGTTTTAGGAACTATTCTTGCTGGAAATAATTGGTTTAATTCTTTGGCTATGTTTTTGATGTTGGCACTTACTACAACAGTTTCATATTATGAGCTAGACCCACTAAATACACTTTATTTGATTTTATTAATTACAGTTATTGGAACATTTTATACAATTTATAAACTACCACAATCTTTGATTTTATTTTTCTTAAAAAGAATTGTTGGATTAAAATACAAACTTGAAGTAAATGGTGTAAAAAATATTCCAGCATCTGGTGGAGTTTTACTTTTAGGAAATCATATTTCATGGATTGATTGGGCTGTTGTTTTAATGGCAACTCCTAGAGAAGTACGGTTTGTAATGCATAAACCAATTTATGAAAAATGGTATTTAAATTGGCTTTTAAAAATCTTCAAAGCGATTCCTATTTCAACTGGTTCAAGTAAAAATACAATTAAAACAATAGCAAAAGAGTTAGATGATGGAAATGTAGTTGTAGTTTTTCCTGAAGGTGCAATTACTAGAAATGGACACTTAGGAGAGTTCAAAAGAGGTTTTGAAAAAGTT
Source organism: Aliarcobacter sp. (assembly GCA_028703945.1). Taxonomy (GTDB): domain Bacteria; phylum Campylobacterota; class Campylobacteria; order Campylobacterales; family Arcobacteraceae; genus Aliarcobacter. The sequence goes on from JAQVLW010000023.1 coordinate 4,709, forward strand.
TTAGAATTAACAACTACAGATGTAAAAGTTGTTCCTTTTTATATAAGAGGACTTTGGGAGTCTATGTTTTCACGAGCTAGTAAAAAGTTCAAAAAATCAAATAAAACAAATAGTGTAACAGTCTCTTTTTCAAGAATGATGAGAAAAGAAAAAGCAAATATTATAAGTGTAAAACAAGAGCTTATAAAACTATCTACAAAATCATGGCAAGAACACATACGTGATTTAAAACCTCTAAATGAAACTATCTTTGATAGATTAAAAGAAGTTGGTTCACATATGATTTTTGCAGATTCAACTGGACTTGAATTAAGCGGAGAAAGATTTTTAACAGTTTCAATTTTGTTTAAAGATTTGTTGAAGCCTCAACTTAAAGGGCAAAATATAGGTTTATTACTTCCATCTACTGCTGCTGGAGCATTTATAAATTATTCAGTTTTAATGATGGGAAAAACTATAATAAATCTAAACTATACAAGTGAACTAAACTCTTTAAAAACAGCGGTAAAAACAGCTCAGATAAAAACAATAATTGCTTCAAAAAAGTTTATAGAAAAACTTGAAAACAAAGGAATAAATATAAAAGAGATTCTTGAGTTAGTTGAGGTTACTTATGTGGAAGATTTAAAAGAAAAGATTTCAAGACCAAAAGGAATAGCAACATATTTTAGTGTGAAATTAATGCCTAGTTTTATATTAAAAGCTATTCATTTAACAAAAACTTCAAAGGCTGATACAGTTTTAATTTTGTTCTCATCAGGAAGTGAAGGAACTCCAAAAGGTGTGGAATTAAGTGGAGATAATATTTTAGGAAATTCACAACAAATTTCAAATATTATAAATGCTTCTGATGATGATATTATGGTGGGCTCTTTACCACTTTTTCATGCTTTTGGAATAGTTGTTACTACATTTTTACCTTTGATTGAGGGAATAAAATGTGTTTGTCATCCTGATCCAACAGATGGTTTGGGATTAGGGAAATTAATTTCTCAATATAAAGCCACAATAATGACAGGGACTTCAACATTTTTTAGACTTTATACAAAAAATTCAAAAGTTCATCCTTTAATGTTTGAAAGTTTAAGACTTTGTGTAGCTGGTGCTGAAAAACTACGAGAAGATGTAAGATATGATTTTAAAAAGAAATTTGGAAAAGATATTCTTGAAGGATATGGAACAAGTGAAACTTCGCCAGTTGCTGCTTGTAATTTACCAGATGTTTTAGCTCCTGATTTTACTGTTCAAGTTGGAAATAAAATAGGAACAGTTGGAATGGCAATTCCTGGAACTACTATAAAAATAGTTGACCCTTTGACTTTCAAAGAATTAGCTACAAATGAAGAGGGGATGATTCTGATTTGTGGTATTCAAGTGATGAAGGGTTATTTAAATGATGAGGTAAAAACCTCACAAGTACTAAAAAAATTAAAAGGCAAAAGCTATTATATTACTGGAGACAAAGGAAGATTAGATGAAGATGGTTTTTTAACTATTGTTGATAGATATTCAAGATTTGCAAAACTTGGTGGTGAAATGATAAGCCTTGGAGCTGTGGAAGAAAAAATTTCAAAAATTGTAGCTTTAAATGAAGACTCTTTGGTTGATTTTATAGTAACTTCAGTTGAAGATGAAAAAAAAGGTGAAAAGATAGTTCTTTTAATTTCAAATGTAAATGAAGAGTTTGTAATAAATCTAAAAGAAAAAATGATAACAAATTTTGATAATAAGCTAATGATTCCATCAACAATAAAAATCGTAGAAGATATTCCAAAACTAGGAACTGGAAAAAAAGATTTTAAAGCAGCTAAAGAATTAGCTTTGCGTTGACTAGATGCTTGAAAATTATTGCAAAACATGCACCAGTGTAAGCTTTGTGATTGTATTCATAAGTATCATTTGAAACAAAAATATTTGCATCATGGTGCTTAGTAATAATTTGATAAGCCATAGATAATCCAATTCCTGTACCAATACTTTTATGTTTAGTAGTAAAATATGGTTCAAATATTTTATTAATTACACCTTCTGGAATTCCACCTGCATTATCTCTAATTCTTAATATTAATCCATCTTTTATGGCTTTTGTTTCAATAAAAATAAATCTATCTTCATTTTCTTTAACATTTTCTTTTAATGCGTCTTTTGAATTGTTAAGTATATTTATTATGGCTTGAATTAATTGATTTTCATAACCATAAATTTTAATATCATCATCTGTATTTAAAACTATTGTAATATTGTGACTAACAATAGATGGATTTAAAATAGATAGGGTTTTCTTGATAATTTCTGAAACACGAATTTCTCCTTTATCATTTGAATTTTGTATAAAATTCCTAAAATCATCAATGGTATTTGATAGATAATTTGTTTGTTTTATGATATTTTCCATATCTGGAACAAGTTCTTTTTCATCAAATTGTTTAAATTCCATTTTTACTTTTATTCCACTAGCAATGGTTGAAATAAGACTTAATGGTTGTCTCCATTGGTGGGCAATATTTCCTATCATTTCACCCATTGAAGCTAATTTTGATTGTGATTCCATTAATTTATGTTGAGTTATATCTTTTATACTTAAAAGAATTCTTTTTTTATCAGGTAGTAAAACCATAGACATATTAACTGTAATAGTTTGATTATCCTTTACTATACAAGTTTTCTCAAAATCTGTAATAAAACCTTTTTCACTAATTGTTTTAAAGGCAATTTTAGTTCTTTCTACATCTTCAGGGGCGGTAAGTTCAATACAAGAAGTTTTTAATAACTCTTCTCTTGAAAAGCCAGTCATTTTTATATATGAGCCATTAAATTCTAAAAAATTACTATTTAAATCAATTATTGCCAAGCCATCAATAGCATAATTAAATATTGTTTCAAACTCATTTTTTTGTTCTTCTATTTGTTTTTGAATTTTTATTTTGTCTGTAACATCATAAAACCAACCAATAACTGCTTCTTCTTCATCATAAATTATATTCATATATGAAGCGATTACCCAAACTTCAGTATCGTTTACATTTAAAGAAATTAGTTTATTTTCAATTCTTTCGTTTCTTTCTAAAGAGTCTAAAATATCTTTATATATTGATTCGTGAATATAATAAGTTTTTGGATTTTTGTTTAATAATTCTCTTTCATGAATATTAATTAATTTTAAATATGAATTATTAGCAAAAACTATTTTTTCTCCATCATTTGTAGCAATTCTAACAGCAATAGGACTCATTTGTAAAAGAGATTTTAGTCGAGATTCATTATCTTTTAAAGTTTTTCTTGAACTTTTTATGGTTTCAATCATATTATTCATGGTATTCGAAAGTAAAAATATCTCTTTTGAACCACTCAATGAGAAGTTTTGATTTGGTATTCCGTCTTTATCTGTGTCATTTATGATTTTAATCATATTTGAAAGGGGTTTTAATATAAAGTATCGAATAGTTAAAAACAAAGAGAATATAAGTACAAATGAAATGATTAGAGCTTCTATTATATTATTAAAAATGATTTTATCTAGTTCTTTATTTAGCGTTTTATTAGAAATATATAAGTGAATTGTTGCAATTTTATTTGATTCTTGATTTGTTATATCAAAAGCTTTTTCATAATATACTTCAGATAATAAGTTTTGATGAATATCATCGTTAAAATCCACAATATTCCAGTTTTCATCTCGTATTTTTCCACTACTTTCATACTCTTTACCTAAAAGTTTCCCCATATTATAATCTTTTAAAACAATCGCGAATAATATCTCATTAGATTCCATTTCATTGAATAAAACTTTTTCATATTCATTTATAGAGTATGAAGCAACTAGATTTTTAATATTATTTTTTAGTTCTAAAACCATATTATCTGAGTTATTTTTCATATCAGTAATAAGATGATTTTTTATATTTACATAACTATATGCAGAACTTATAGATATTATTATCGTTACAGATAAAATAATAATTGTAAAAAGAAGTAGGTATAAGGATTTTTTTTGATTATACATTTTGTTATTCATTTGATTGGATTTTTTTATTAATTTTATCATCTATTCCAAATACATTTCTTTTAATAAGTGTTAAATTATCTTTTAAATTTTCTTTGGAAATGGCAAGAACAGGAAGTTTATAATCTTTTTGAATCTCTTCATTATTAAAATATCTATCTAAAAAAACAACTGCTTCTTCTCCCATTAAAAATGGCTGTTGCATAGCAGATGCAACTAAAGTGTCATTTGTAATAAGCTCTAAAAACTCAGGTTCAGCATCAAAAGTAAGAAGTAAAACTTTGTCTTTTTTATCGCTTTCATAAATGGCATCTAAAGCAGCTTGATATTTATCTGAACCTTGAAGCCAAATTGCAGTTAAATCTGGATTCTCATTTAATAACTCTTTTGTAAAATTATATGTTTCTTCTTTTGAAAATGTAGATTGTTGTTTTAAATTTGTATTTTTTATTGCTGATTCATTCATGGCTTTTATAAAACCAGATGTTCTTTCTTGTCCATTCAATCTTTTTTGTGGAATAGAAATAATTGCAACTTTTGGATTTTCAATTTTTAAATTAGAAATTTTTTCAGCCAGAATTTTCCCAATATCATATGCACCTTTTTTATTATCAGAAGAAATATATGAAAGATATTCACCTGAATCTGCTCCAATATCTGAGATTATTACCGGAATATTTGCTTTTTTTGATAGTTTTAAAATAGTTGAACAAGAAGATGAATTATTTGGTGAGACTATAATTGCTGAGACATTTTCATTTATTGCTTTTATTGTATTTTCTAATTCAGTTTTTGGATCATTAAAAGAGTTGTAAATTTCAACTTCATAACCTAAATTTTCAGCACTATTTTTAATTCCGCGGGACATAATATCCCAATATGGAATAGTTGTATCTGAAACAATATAAGCTATCTTTTTATTAGAATTTGCATTTAATATAGAGAAACTCATTAGTAAAAATAGTAGAGTTAAAATATGATGATTCAGAATTCTCATTTATCCCTCTTAAAGAAAATATTAAGTCTTTTATTCTATCATATTTCTTTGTCATTAATGCAAATAAGGTTTATAATCTCTTCTTGTTTTGAACAAAAATTTCCATTTTTCTCTATTAGTATCAAATCTCTTGCATAACCATTTAAAGTATGAAGTTTTGCACTTTCGATTTCTATTTTAAAATCATCAAATATTTTTGCAATATAGGCAAAAAGACCTTTTTGATCCTTCGCAATAATATGCATAGATGCCAAATAAGCTGTATGATTAGAATCAATTCTAATATCAGCTTTTTTTATAATAGGTGTTTTTGTAATAACTGATTTACTCATATCAAAAGAATCTTTTATGATTTCTTCTACAAAAAATAAATCTTCCTCTGTAACTTTTTCTGAAAATGAAATATCAAAGGCTTTTTTATTATCATAAAGTTTGAAAATATTCATGGCTGCAATATTTAAAAATTCTAGTTTTCCAAGTAAATATCCTAGATTTAAAGGAGATTTTCTAATGATTCTAATTGTAAGTTGAGAATCATTTATTATTTTATAAATATATGTTTCCACATCTTTTGCTTTTATTGCAATATCCAAAATATCTTCAGCTTTTAGTCTTAAAAAGATTTGATTAGAAGAAATATACATAATTTTCTTTTGTAAAATTACAGGTAATTCTTTATATCTATCAAGATTTTTGATTGTATTTTGTTTTGCAATTCTTCTTTTACTTTCATTTAAAAGTTCTTCATTTTCAAAAGCGGGAAGAGATTGTAAATAAAGTTGTTTTAAAAGTGAAGCGGTTGAACTACTAAAAATATTTTTCCCCACAGCTGAAATATCGCAATATGTAACAGCATAAAGAAGTTTTAAAGCCTCTTTTGTTTTTATTAAACCTGTAAAATTAAGAATTGTTTTTTCAGAATAAATATCTTCATGTGTTGCCATATAAGACATCATATTGTGGTATCTTACAAGTCTTGCACCCAATTTTATGAACTCTTCATTAAAATCAAAAGATTTCATCATACTTTTAAATAATTTTTCTCCAACAAGATGATGATCTTCAGTTCTTCCTTTTCCAATATCATGAAAAAAAGCAACTAATCTAACTAATATTTTTTGTTCATTAGTTAAGTCATTAAATATTGATTTTACATATTCATCTTCAATATTTTGAGAAAATTTTAAAGTTTTTATAGAGTGAATATCAACAGGATGTGAATGATAACCATCAAATTGAGGTTGATCAATTATCTTTTTTGTACTAGGAAGTACGGCTTGAAATAGACCTGCATTATAAATCAATTTTATCAAAGGATATAAATTTGGTTTAGACAAAATTATTTTTATATTTTTCTTTAACTCTTTTGTTTGAACATTTGGCAATTTTGCTCGACTTGCATAATAAATATATGATCTATCGAACTTTTCTACATTAATAGGAAGCTCAATTAACTCTTTTAGAAGAGAGTTTAATGTTTGCTCTTTTCTATAAAATGAACAATATAAAGTATTATTTATAATATAAACATTCTTTTTAAATCTTAGTTTTCTTAATTTTGGGATATTTGAAGCTTCAAATATAATTTGTCTTGTAAATTTTTTCACCATTGTTGCTGTAAAACTATGAATAATATGTAAACAAGATAAAATTTTTGACATACATTGTCTATCTTTTGTATATCTTGATTTATTTTTGAATCCTAGTTTAGAACTCAAATCTGGCAAAATATCAAAAGTAACTTGGTCTAATTTTTTTCTTGCAATATTATGTAAAGCATTTCTTACTTGAAATATAAATTCTAAAGCTTGTCTATATTTTTTGTATTCATCTTCTGTAAATTGTGTTCCAATCAAATCTTTTGTATTAGTTACACCATATAAAATATTTGCCATCCAATACATCATATTAGATTCTCTAATTCCACCATAACCATCTTTTATATTTGGTTCCATTTTTAATGGATATTTCATAAGTCTTTGTTTATGTTCTTCTAATTTATCTAAAACAAATTCTTTTTGATTTGTTTTTCTGATTTTAGATAAAACATTTTGATACCCAAACCAAAGATTTTTTGAACCATAAATTAGTCTTGATTCTAAAATAGAACTTTTTATTGTTATATCTTCTTTTACCGCATCTGAAATTTCTCTTAATTCATGAACTCTTGAGCCTAATTTTAAACCACAATCCCAAGCTAAAGTTATAAACTCTTCCATAATGTTTTTTAAGTTATAACCCTTTACATTTTCGTATAAAAGCATAATATCAATATCAGAATAGATACAAAGTTGCTCTCTTCCATAAGAACCCAAGGCAACTAAACTAATAGGAATTGAAGAACTCATAGGTTGATGTGAAGCAAAATTTTTTCGTAAAATATACTTATATAGTAAAATTAAAAATTTATCCGTATGTTTTGTATGTTTTATAAAAAAATCTTTTCCTCCGGTTGTTTCAACTGTTGTATCAATTGAGTCAAGATAATTTTTGTAGTATGTTTTAAAAACTTTTGAGATTTCAAAATCAGTAGCATTATTTGATATAAGTTCTTCTATTTGTATGCTTATTTCAATCATAATAAATCTTTATAGATTTCTAGTTTCTTTCTTAAAGTGATTCTGTTTAATCCTAAATGTTTTGCAACTTGAACTTGAGATTTATATTTTGCTGTTGAAGCTTTTAGTAATGGAACTTCAAAAATATATGATAACTCTTTATATGAATTTTCTCCATGTAAATTTTCACTAATATATTTTTCTAAAAACATTAAAATTTCATGTTCTCCAATAGTTTCAAAAAGATATGAAAAATAAATAGATTTTCTTAAACTATGAGCATTATTTGTAACATTTATTATCAACTTTGAAGGAGCAACTTTTTGTAAATCTAAAATTGAACTAGCTTCTGTTGAAAATTTATTTACCAAAGCTTTTGTATCTTCTTCTCTTTTTGATAAAGTAGGAATTTCAAGATTAATTGAAAAAACATCTTTTAATTTTTGATTTAAATTTTCAGTATTGGAAATCCCAATAAGTCTGATATTATTAGCTTCTACCCATTTTAAAAATAGGTCAATATTTGTTATTTCATTAATTTTATCTATGATAATAGCTTCATTTTGTAAAAAAATTACATCATCACTAATATCTTTTTGTAAGTTTTTAGCTTCATAAATATCTGAATTTGGTAGTATATATTTAGCAAGTGATTTTTTTCCTGTCCCTGCTTTTCCTAAAATAAGTGCATTCACCTGAACTGCTTGTAAAAGCTTTGCTGAATTTAATATTTCCTTTGAAATTTCATCTTCTGCAATAAAATTTTGCATAATTTACCACCTCTTTTTTAATCATTAACTTATAAGATTAAAAAATATTATACTGTATAAAAATAAAAATCTTTTATTTTTTTGTATATTAAATATACATTAGTGGAATTTTTTAATATTAATCTTTATTTGAATAGTGAATAAATATAGTTAAAGAAACTAATATTAATGCAATTCCGGCTATCAAATAAAAGGCATTTATCATTTGAACATAATCATTAATCGCAATTTTAAATACAACAATTAAAGCTTCAATTGAAAGTGCAATAATAATTGTTGTTAAAAACTTTGTTAGAATTTTTGTTTCAACTTTTGAATTTTTTGAATAAGATTTAAAAAATACTTCTTGTTCTAAAATAGTTTTTGCTAAATCAAATATAGCAATACTTAAAGTAAGAGCAATTATTGGTTTAAAAATCATTTCCAAAGATAAAGCATGATTTGAAAAAAGATAAGTAATAAAGTCATAAATAGAAAATAAAATAGTAAATACAGATAAAATTATCATTGAAATACCAGCTAATATATAAAAACTTTTAGTAATACTATGAAAAGGTTTATTTAATTCAATTAGGTTTAATTTTTGTAATAAAATATCTACTTGAAAATCAAGGAAAAATATATCTTCACCTTCTTTTATTGTAACGGTCACACAATTGCTTCTTGTTGCACTACTAATATAAGGCTTTGAAAAAGCAATATTTGACTCTTTAAAATATAGTTTTGATATTAAATGTGAACGATCTTTATTTCTTGCATTTTCGTCTGTTTTGTATCTATAAAAGTTTTCTGAGATTTGTGTTTTTGTATCTTTATTTACAATATAAACAAGTTCTAATGAAGGAAATATTGTATAAAGTTGTTTGAAATTATTTTTCTTGTGATTTGATAAATTTCCTGAATTCTTTAAGCTCTCTTGTAGAAAATATTCTATATCTTCTTGATGTTGTGTATAAGTTTCAAAAAATTCTTTCATATAAATTCCTCTTCATATTTATTATAAGTATATGAAAATAAAAAAGAATAATATACAATCCTCTGTTTATTTAGCATACAAATATAATATTAATGAAGTTATTCTATATTAAATTCTTTAATCATATTTTCAGCAAGTACTTCTAGTTTTTTTATATTATTAGAGGCTTCAATTCCTTTTGTAAGGGTTTTAATATTTCCATGAAATTTTTGAAGAAATTGTAAAATTTTAGGGTCTTTTTTTTCTAAATTATTTACCAATGCACCAACATCTAACATCTCTATTACTAAATCTTTTTTCCCCATAAATGCTGCATAGTTTATTGGTCTTATTCCGTAATTGTCAGGTAAATTTATTACTTCTTTATTATGATGATAAAGTAATCTAAAATACTTTGTAGTATTTTTCCAAATACAAGTATGAATAATACTTCGCCCTTGTTTATCTGTAACAAAACAATCGGCACGCATTTCTAAAAGAAGTCTTATTGTATATTCACACTTTTCACCGACTGCAATATGAAGTGCAGTTAATCCTTCATTGTTTTTTGCATTAATATCTACACCTGCATTTATAAGGCTTTTAATTGTATTTAAATATAATTTCTTATCTTTTATTAGATTTTTATCATTGTAATCCATTAATTTAAAGATAATATTATTTCCATCTTTGTCTCTTTGATTTAAATTAATACCTTTAACCCTTAATAATTTAAATAATTTAAAATTAAAATAAACAATAGAATCAAAAAATAAAGGTTCATGCTTAGAATTTAACTTATTTATATCAACATTATGACTTTTTAAAATAATCTCTAAAACATTTGCATATTCAGCATCTTCATTTAATAATATTTCATATTCAAATTCTAAAGGTTTTCTATTTTCTGAATATAAAATTATATCTATAAGTATTTCTATAAGAGATTTTCCATATTTATTTACTAAATCAGGAGTTGCACCTTTGCTTAAATATAATTTTATTAATTTAATATTCCTAATGCCATTTAGTGCTAATATTGATAAAACAGTCTCACCTTGATTATTTTGATGATTTAAATCTATTTTATGATTGTCTTCAAAAAGAGTATTTATCAACTCTCTATTTTCACTTCTTGTAACTAAAAAAAGTGCATTTTCATTATTATCATCTGTAGCATCAATACTTATACCTAAACGAATTAGTTCTATAATCATCTCTAAATAATCATTTCTCATTTCAGTATTTTCTTTTGGAGTTTCCAAAAAATATGTTATTGATTCCATTAAAAGAGTTTTATTTTTATTACTTCTACTATTTATATTGCAGCCTAATGAAAGAGCTTTTTCTATAATATCAATATTTTTTATACCTTCTGATATAGCGTAAAATAGGAAATTTTTACCATTTCTATCCATAATTGTTGGATTTGCTCCTAATTCCATAAGTAATAAAGCTAATTCATTATTTTGTGTAACAATTTCTTTATGTAAAATGGTATTTCCATCTTTATTAACTTGATTTATATTTAACTCTTCTAATGACCCAACTTTTCGAATAATATCCATGTTTCCGTTTGCAACCGCATCAAAAATTAGATTATGTCCATGAATATCACTATTATTTAAAGCTTGTGTAACTTGAATTAAGTAATTTACAATTCTATTATTTGCACTAATAACTGCATCTTGTAAAGCTGTTCGTTTATAAATATTTAAATGATTTATGTTGATTTTATTCTCTATTAAGGTTTGTAAAATTGCGCTGTTTTTAGCATGAATGGCATAAAAAATTGCAGTTTCTTCTTGTGAGTTTTGGATTTCTATATTAACATTGTTTGAAATAAGCCAAACAACCGATTGATATAAGTCTTTTTTACAGCAATAATGTAAAATAAGTTCGTTGTGAACAGATAATGTATTTAAATTTAAATCAAGTTCACTATGCATCTTATCTAGCTTCTCAATACTAGGATTTTGATTTAATAATTCTTTTAAAAATTCTTCTTCCGTGCTTTTAGTCTTATTTATAAGCTTTTTAAACATTTCACCAACCAATATTTTTATAATATAATTTATTCCCGATTATATAATAAAAAAGTAAGTTCTCCGCTTTAAATTATAAAGATATGCTTGAAATAATATTATGCATATTTAATATACAATAAAATATTTACAATGATAAATAAAGTTTCTATAATCTAATAAAATATACACAAAGGAATTTTATGGAAAATTTTGCTGATGTAAAATATATTTTAGATGGTTTTCTATTTATATTTGCAGGAATTCTTGTAATGTGGATGGCAGCTGGTTTTGCAATGCTTGAATCAGGCTTAACAAGAAGTAAAAATACTGCAACGGTTCTAACAAAAAATATTCTATTATTTATAATATCTTGTATTATGTTTTATTTTGTTGGATATAACTTTATGTATGGTGATGGAAATATTTTTATCGGAAGTGGAGTAATGTTGTCTGGAAAAACAAATGAAGAAATGGGTTATCCTGTAATGGCAGATTTTTTCTTTCAAGTTGTATTTGTTGGAACTTCTGCTTCTATTATTTCTGGAGTTATCGCAGAAAGAATGAAAATATGGCCATTTTTAATTTTTACAATAATTTTAACAAGTTTTATTTACCCAATTCAAGGACATTGGTCATGGGGAAAATCTGAATTAGGTGGTTTTATGACAGGATTTTCAGATTTTGCTGGGTCAACTGTTGTTCACTCTGTTGGTGGATGGGCTGCCCTTGCTGGAGTTTTGATTTTAGGAGCTAGAAAAGGTAAATACGGCAAAGATGGACAAGTTAGACCAATTCCTGGCTCAAACCTTCCTATGGCTACACTTGGGACATTTATTTTATGGATGGGATGGTTTGGATTTAATGGTGGCTCTCAATTAGCACTTGGTTCAAAAGAAGATATTAATGTAATTGCTTCTGTAATTGCTAGTACAAATATGGCTGCATGTGCTGGTGGATTAATGGCTGCAATTCTGACACAACTTATTTATAAAAAAATTGATTTAACAATGGTTTTAAATGGTACTTTAGCAGGACTTGTTTCTTGTACTGCAGGACCTAATTTGGGAATTAATGTGGCTTTAATAGAAGGATTAATTGGTGGAGCATTAATAATATTTGCTGTTCCATTTTTTGATAAATTCAAAATTGATGATCCTGTTGGTGCTTTATCTGTTCACTTAGTTGCTGGTATTTGGGGAACATTAGCTGTTGGTATTTTTAGTCCTACGGTTACTTTTTTAGCTCAGATAAAAGGTGTAGTTGTAGTTGGTTCATTTGTTTTTATTTCATCATTTATTATTTGGAAAATAATTGATTTATTAATTGGATTAAGAGTTGATGAAGAGACAGAAGTAAATGGTCTTGATATTAATGAAACGGGATTGGAGGCCTACCCTGAATTTAAAAGAGCATAGTTAAAAAAGAAATATTTCTTTTAATTGTATATAAATTATACAATCAATAATTTATATTATATTTTATATACTGTTATAATATTCAAAAAATTAAAGGAATATTATGAGTATGGAATCTATCTCTTACATCATTAACACTTTATACGCAATTTTTGCAATGACATTGATTATTTTTATGGTTCCAGGTTTTGCAATGCTGGAAGCTGGAATCGTAAGAACTAAGAATGTCACAACAGTGTTAACTATAAATACGCTTATTTATGCAATTGCCTCATTAGCTTTTTTATTATTTGGTTACTCTTTAGCTTTTGGAGACTTTGGCAGTGAAATTATGAGTAAATGGGCTGTATTTTTATTTCAAATGGCATTTGTTGGTAAAGTTGTAAATATTATGAGTGGTGGAGTTAGTGAGAGAGCTAAAGTAATACCTTTAGCATTATTTACAATTATCATGGCATCAGTTCTTTATCCATTAGTTGTAAATATTACATGGGGAGCTAATTTATTAAAAAATACAATTTTGGAATTATCAATGTATGATTTAGCTGGTTCAACTATAATTCATAGTACTGGTGGTTGGGCTTTATTAGCTGCAATTTTGATAATTGGCGCTAGACGTGGAAGATATACAAAAGAGGGTGCAATAAGAGTAATACCTGCATCAAATATTCCACTAGTTACTTTAGGTGCATTTTTATTATGGATTGGTTGGTTTGGGTTTAATGGTGGAAGTGTAGGCTCAATTACAAGTAAAGAAAATGCAGATTTAGTTGCCCTTACAATTATGAATACAAATACTGCTGGATTAAGTGGTGCTATAATGGTGGCAGTAATTATGCAACTTGTGTATAAAAAACTTGATTTAACTATGATTTTAAATGGCGCATTAGGTGGCTTAGTATCAATTACGGCTGGAGCTGATTTATATAATATTTATACTCCAATATTAATCGGTGCATTGGGTGGTTGTTTAGTTGTTATGGGTGTAGCATTTTTTGATAAAATGAGAATTGATGATCCTGTTGGTGCTTTATCAGTTCATCTTTTAAATGGAATTTGGGGAACATTAGCTGTTGGAATTTTTGCTTCTAATGTACATAATATTACATTATTAGGACAAGTAAAAGGGATTTTGGTTGTTGGAGTATTTGCTTTTATTAGTTCTTTTGTAACATTATATTTAATAAATAAAATAATACCACTAAGAGCTGGAAATGATGAAGAAATGCAAGGATTAGATGTAGATGAGTGTGGTATTGAAGCTTATCCTGAATTTAAACGAGCATTCTAATATTAATTTAAAAAAATTTTGTTAAAATATAAGAACTAAAAAAAGGATTCATAGTGAAAAAGATTGAAGCTGTAATTAAACCATTTAAACTTGAAGATGTAAAAGATGCATTATCTCAAGCAGGAGTTACTGGTATGACAGTATCTGATGTGAAAGGCTATGGAAGACAACAAGGGCATAGTGAGCTTTATAGAGGAGCTGAGTATGTGGTTGATTTCTTACCAAAGATAAAATTAGAGTTAATTGTTGCTGATGAAAATGTGGATTCAATAATTTCAGTAATAATTGAAGCTGCAAAAACTGGAAAAATTGGAGATGGAAAAATTTTTGTTTCACCAATTGAAAAAATTATTAGAATTAGAACAGGTGAAGAAGATGAGGAAGCTATCTAATGAGCAATATTTCTACTTTTGAGCTAAATGAACCTTTAGATATGCATTTGCATTTAAGGGATGGTGAAATGTTAGGTTTGGTTGGACCATTAACTTCTGAAACTTTTAGTGGAGCTTTGGTTATGCCAAATTTAGTACCACCAATTACAACAAAAGAAGAATTATTATCTTATAAACAACGAATAAATAATATCTGTGAACAAGATAACTTTGAACCTTATCTAACACTATTTTTTAAAAATGATTATTCTTATGAATTTTTAGAAGATGTAAAAAATGATATTATTGCTATTAAACTTTATCCAGCAGGAATTACAACAAATTCTGAAACAGGTGTTTCTTCTATGGATGTTGAGGTTTTAAGACCTACTTTAGAATCAATGAGTAAATTAGGAATTCCTTTATGTATTCATGGAGAAACTAATGGTTTTGTAATGGATAGAGAAAAAGAGTTTATGCCAATTTATGAAGCAATTGCAAAGGCTTTCCCTGATTTAAAAATTATTATGGAACACATCACTACAAAAGATGCTATTGAATTATTAGATAAATATGAAAATTTATATGCAACAGTTACTCTTCATCATTTATTAATAACACTTGATGATGTTGCAGGTGGTATGTTACATCCTCATCTATTTTGTAAACCAATTGCAAAAAGACCAGAAGATAGAACAGCTTTATTAAATGCTGCATTAAAAGCTCATCCAAAATTAATGTTTGGAAGTGATTCTGCACCCCATCCTAAGCATAGAAAAGAGTCTTGTGGTTGTGCAGCTGGAGTATTTACTTCACCAATAGCTTTACAAGTATTAACACAAATATTTGAAGAACATGGATGTTTAGATAATTTAAATAAATTTGTATCTTTAAATGCACAAAGAATTTATAATATAACTCCATTAAAGAAAAAAATTACATTAGTAAAGAAAGATTTTATTGTTCCTTCTGCTTATGAATATAATTATGAAAGTGTAGTACCTATGTATTCAGGAGAAAGAATTTTTTGGAGCGTAAAAAGTATTGATTAAAAGATAGTTTTTAACTATCTTTTTGATCTAGTAGCTTTTTAATATTTTCAGACATCTCTTTTGCTTTTACTTCTCTTTCTTCTCTCATAGCTCTTAAGTTATCTAAAGTTTCTTGTTTTTCTCTATCAAGATTTGCTTTTATTTGAATAGCTTTTCTGTTATTTGAAATGCCAGATATTGAAGAGAATTTCTCTTTTTTATTTATATAAATTGTGGCAGATGAGGAAGTTGCGTTTTTATTAAATACAATTACATCATCAACTTTTAGATTTATTATTTCATAAGCTGTTAATTCAGTCTCAGCCATAATAGATTCAATTTTCATTCTAGCACCTGAAATAAGTGTTTTAATATCTCTTTTTCTACTAGATTTTCTATTTTTTCCTTCACTAAATATTTTTTCAACAACTTTATTTAACAAAGGTTCATAATAAGAAATAGGATAACAAATAGATAAAAATCCAGATTCTTCATCTATTGTTATTTCTAAAACTACAAGCAAAACTATTTCATGGTCAGATACAATTTGAATAGCATTTGCATTTGTATCTCTTGATTCAATTTTATAATTTAGTTTTGAAATATCACTCCAAGCTTTATAAAGATTTTTAATAAACATTTTATAAAAGTGTTCAAGAATTTCAACTTCAATTTCTGTTAATTCTCTATCAATATTATCACTTGTATTAACTGCTCCTGAACCTAATAATTCAGCAATAATTTTATGTGAAATTGCTGGATTACACTCGATTACTATTCTTCCATCAAGTGGTTTAATAGATAAAGTATTTAATGAAGTAATTTGAGGAATTGATAAAATAAATTCCCCATAAGTCATTTGTTCAATAGAATATAACTTAACATCAACGATTTTTCTAAGCATAGAAGATAAATCATTAATAAAATCTCTTAGCATTTTATCATGCATCGCAGAAAATGCTTTTAACTGTTCAGGTGATATTCTATTTGGTTTTTTAAAATCATAAATAGAATAATTCTTTTCCTTTGAAACAATCCTTTCAATAGGTGTTTCAATATCCTCACCTTGTTCTGCAATATCTAAAAGAGCATCAATTTCATCTTGACTTAAAAATTCAGCCATCTTATCCTCTTACTTCGATGTCAACATCAATTGCACCCATTTCTTTAATCATTTTTAAAGTATCAATAATTTCAGTCATAGGTAATTTCATAACTTTCATAGCTCGTACTAAATCAGAGATGGTTGGTGTTCCTTTTGTATTAATCATTGCATTATCAATATTTATAATAGGTTTATCTGCAATTTTTACATTATCACCAATATCAACACCTGGATTTTGAGATGGGTCTTTCCATCCCGCATCATTTAATCCAGATTTTGTGATTCTAATTGAAAATGAATCTCTTGCTATTGTAACCGGAGAAATCGGAATATCTCCACCTGTTATAACAGATCCTCTTCCCATATCAACAATAACTTTTTTTCTGAATATTTCAGCATCAAGTTCTATATTTTCAATTACAGAAATAAATTTCACAATAGAAATATCATTTGGTTTAGCAATTTCTACTGTTCTAGTATCAATGGCACTTGCAAGTTTTTTCCCAAATTTATCATTTATTTTAGTTTCAATTAAATCAGCATTTCGTGCAGAACTTTTGTAAAGACTTAACTTAATAGATTTTTCATCTTTTAAATTATAGTCAATTTCATTTTCTACTGTTGCCCCTTCATAAATAAACCCAGTAGTTTTATTATTTTCATTTGCTACAATCGTTCCTTGTGCAAGTGCATAAACATTTCCATCAACACCTTTTAATTGTGTGATTAAAAGCTCTCCATTATCTACAGATTTTGCATCCCCAATAGTTGATATTTTTACTTTTATTTTATCCCCTTGTCTTGAAAATGCTGGTAATTCAGCAGTTACCATAACAGCGGCAATGTTTTTTGAGTTGATAGACCCAGCAGGAATTTTTATATAAGAATTTCGAAGAAGATTTTGTAAAGATTGCATTGTAAATTTAGATTTATCTCCTGTTCCTGCAAGTCCAACAATTAGTCCATAACCAATTAGTTGATTTTCCCTTATTCCAATTACATTAGAAATATCTTTGATGGTTTGAGAATACAAAGAAGACAATAAAAATGTTACTATTAAAAAATATCTCAATATCATCCTTCATTATTAATTGTTTTTATTTTATCGAAAATTTAATAAAAAAAGGTATAATCGAAGATACTAAAATTATTTTACAGGGTTATAGATTGAAGATTTACATTTACGGTAATCAAAGTTTCAAAAAAGAAATTCACGAAACATTAGAGCATTCAAATATAAAATTTAAACTTGATAATAATACTGTAATTGAAGAAATTTCTAGTCTTGAGAAATTAAAGCGAACAATTGAAAATAATCCAAATGATATTTATCTTATTGATGATGAAAAAATTATTAAAAAGAATTCACTAAATAAAAAGATTAAATTTTTAACTCCAAAAGATGGAATTGAAGAAGAATATTTACTTGATAGTGGTATAGCCGATTTAACGATTGATTCCTTAAAAGAATTACCAAAATATATAATTAAAAGATATGAAGAGCTAAAACTACTTGAACCTAAAGTTGAAATTAAAGAAGAAAAGGTTGCAGAAACTAAAAGTAGTATTGAATTAGATGAAGAATTATCAATGTTACTTTCAAAAGGAAATATGGATAATAAATCAAATGAAGATTTTGATGAAATATTTGATTTAGACAATGATATTAATAATCTTGATGATTTAATTGGTAGCGTTGATAGCAATCAAGAGATAAAAGATAGTGATGAGTTTGCTCAAATAACAAGTTTTAATGATGATTTTGGATTAAATAATATATCATTTGATTATGATGATAATGATGTTTTATCAAAAAATGTGGATGAAAGTAAGAATTCAAAATTAATTGAAGAATTAGATTTTTTAGGTGAAGAAGTAGTTGCTGAAGAAGAGGATTATTCTGATTTGGGAAAAGTTAATAACGAACTATTTGGTGGATTTGATTTTTTAAATGAGGAAATTCAAGAAGGCAAGAAAAAAGAAGAAATTTTTCCAGATTCAGATAAAATAGAAGAAGATTTATTGGAAGAAGAAGTCATTGAAGAATATGATTTTATGAATGAATATATAAAAAATGAAGACATAGAAGAAGTAAAAGAAATAGACCAATCTTTAGAAGGGGATAAAATGAATGATGAGTTTTTTGAATTAGATTCTTTAAGTGAAAATGATTTGTTAGAGGCATTAAATTATAAAGTTGAAGATAATAGTTCTAAAAGTGAGTATAAGCCACAGGTTTCATCAACTAAAAATGAAACACTAAGTATTGATAGTTCAAATGTAAATGATTTATCTTTATTAATTTCTAAATTATTAAATAATAAAACTTTAGAGATCACAATAAAAATAAAAGACTAAATATGGATTTAATAGCAATTGCTGAAAATACTGTAAAAATCATATTAATACTTGGCTTACCTTCTTTAATTGTAAGTATGATTATAGGACTTATAATCTCTGTTTTTCAAGCAGTAACCCAAATTAGTGATGCATCTTTATCTTTTGTTCCTAAAATGATTTTTGTTTCAGCTTTTATATTAATTTCACTTCCTTGGATTGGTGATCATATAGAAACCTATACAAAAGATTTGTGGAATTTAATACTTATTTTTGGTAATAATAATTGATTGAAAAATTATATAAATTAAAAAAGAATCAAACAGATCAAAAATTAATGCAAAAAGCTCAAATTATGTCAAAGATTGAACAACTTGATATTGAAATAGTATTAACACAGAATAGAATAGATACAGCAAGTGTTGAAAAATATGGGGCAATTTCTGATTTTATGATTTTGACTATTCATAAAAATACAATGAAAATGCATATTCAAAAGCTAAATAATGAGAAAAATACATTGTATTCTCAATCAGAAAATTTAACTAAAGATATAATTGAACTTCAAAAAGAAGCAGAACAATTTTCTTATATTTTAGAAGAAGAAAAAAAAGAGCTAATAAAAAGAATTTTAGCAGCAGAAGAAGAAGCTTCAACAGAATATATTCAAAGTAAATATATTAGTAGAAATAAGGGTTTAAATTGATTAGAATTTTTTTATTTTTTATTTTATTAGGAACTTTTGCATTTGGTGTAGAAGAAACAAGTAGTTCTTTAACAAAGCAAAGAATTGAAGTTATGGATTTAAAAAAAGAGTTAAATATTTTTTATAAAGAAAAAGAGACAGAATATCAACAAAGAAAAAAAGAGCTGGAAGGAATACTCGCTCAAATAGAAAAAGAGAGAAATGATATTCAAAAATTACATGATAAGAACTTAGAAATTTTACAAGATATAAAGCTTGAAGTTGAAAATAAAACATCTAAAATATATAATTCAATGAAACCAAAAAATGCTGCTGATATTTTTAATCAAATGATAGGCGAAGGTAAGATTGAAGATGTTTTTGATATAATAATAAAATTAAAAGAAAATAATGTAACTCAAATTATGAAGTTTTTAACTATAGAAAACGCATCTATGATAACACAGAAGATTGAAAATTTTAGTGTAGAAAAACAGAAGAAGGAATAAAATATGGCAGACGATGGTCAAGAATCAAAAGGTTCAAGTGGCAAGGGATTAATGATTGTATTAATAGCTTTAGTAGTAATTTTAATTTTTGCTATTATTGGAGGAGGTTATTTCCTCTATTCTCATGGTGCATTAGGAAACAATAATTCAGCTTCACATGAAGAAGTAAAAAAAGAAGATTCTTCAGATAAACCTGATGCATTTAAAGCAGATATCACTGATTTAGTATTAAATTTAACTGATTCAAGAGGAAAAGAAAAATTAATGAAATTATCTTTTTCTATTAAAAGTAGTGAACCAACAATTGCAGCTCTTGTAGTAGAGTTTAAGGCTGAAATTGTTGATGTTGTAATTTCTCAAATTAGTTCAAGAAGTTCTGAAGAATTACTAACAGTTGGGGGTAAAAATTTATTAAAAGATGAATTATTGCAGGATATTAATAATGTTATAAATGAAGTTACCAAAGGAAAAAAACCAGAAGTAGCAAAAAATAGTGTAAAACAAATATTGTTTACAACTTTTGTAATTAAATAACAATGATAGTTGCAGTTAAAAGAAATAAAAAAAGAAATCTTTTAAAGATTTTAGCATTAATAGCTTTGGTTGTGATGTTTGGAGCTTATTATTTTCATATGAATAAAAAGTTTGAAGAACAACAACAAAAAGAATTAGAGTCAAAAAAAGCTTTAAAACTGCAAGAAGATAAAAAAGAAAAAGAAAAAAAAGATATAGAAAAAGCAATTTTAACTGAAATTGAAAAAGCAATAGATTTGGTTGGACAAGAAAATATTAGACATGTTAAAATCATAGAAGATAAAGTGATAATAATTTGTGAGCCAGCAACAAATCTAGATGCGTTAATGGTAAGATATGGAGCTATGGCATTTATTAAGAAAACTTTAAATGAAATAATTATAGCTGTTGATATAAATTTTATAATAAAAAGTAGATTAAATGCAAAATAGTTTTATGATTATATTTATTTTAATTATTTTTAGTGCTTGTAGTGCTTCAAAAGAAGAGTTGACTTTTGAAAAACCAGAAATTCAAATACCTAAAAAAAGTCCTGAACCACTCAAAAATAAAGGTTCTTTATATTCTATGCAAGGAGCTTCATTATTTGCTGATAAAAAAGATTTGCAAGTTGGAGATATTATTCAAATAGTTATATCGGAAAATACTAAGCAGGCAGCTAATAATAAAAGAGAATTAACAAGTACCAGAGCTAATAATTTAGGTGGAGGATTATTAGCAGCAACGGGAACAAATAGTTTAAGTGGTGCAGTTGGAAGTGCTGCAAATGATTTTAATTCAGATCTTGGTGTAGGTTTTGGAACAAAGAGTACCTCTTCGGACAAGGGAAGTGTAAAAACACAAGTAGCCGAAACTTTTTCTAGTACAGTTTCAGCAATTATTGAAGAAACTTACCAAAATGGTAATTATTATATAAAAGGTAAAAAAGAGATGTTAATTGAAGGTCAAAAACAAGAAGTAATCATTAGTGGAGTTATTAGACCGTATGATATAACTTCAGATAATTCAATAAACTCTTCACAAATAGCAAATTTGAAACTATTATATGATAAAAATGGTACAGAATCTGATATTTTAGAAACACCTTGGGGATTAAAGCTTATAAGAACAATATGGCCATTTTAATCTAATTTTAAGAAATGTAATGTAATAATCTGTAAAATTATACCTAAGGAGGTTCTATGATAAGTACATTGAGTGTTTCCCAATCAGGACTAAATGCTGCTAAAACAGCAGTTGAAAATGTGTCTAATAATATAGCTAATGAGAATACTCCTGGGTATAAAAAGAGAGTAGTTCAAGTTAGTGAATTATCTCAGATGGATTCTCAGTTTGCAGGTAGAGGTGTTGGTGTAGATGGTGTATATAGAATTACTTCTCAATACATGTATGACAAGCTTATTTCAGAAAACAGTAAAGTAAGTTATTATGATAAATTGTCAAGTATGCTTGGAAGTGTTGAATCGATTTTTAAAGAAACAATCGATAGTGGTTTTACAGCAGATTTAAATAGATATTATCAATCTGTTGAAAATCTAAGAGCCAATCCTAGCTCTCAAGTATATAAAACAGCTTTACAAAACCAAGGAAAGATTTTAGTTGAGTCTCTTCAAAATCTTTATTCAGGGGTAGAAACACAACAAGCAAATGAAAAAAAAGGCTTATATGCTAATGTTGATGGTGTAAATAGTATTTTAAAAGAAATAGGTTCTATTAATGAAAAAATACAAAAATATGGAGAGAATAATGATCTCCTTGATAAAAGAGATCAACTTGAATTAGAATTATCAAGTTATGTTGATGTAAGTGTAAGCAGAGAAAGTGGCTATTATGAACTAAAAATTGGTGGTGAAACAGCTATTAGCAGTAATACAAATGTAAGAACAATGAATGTAAAAGAAGAAGAAACTTTACAAAAAGACAAATATACTTTGGTAAAGAATACCCTTCCTATTCCAACAGTATATGATGCATTAAAAAATAATAATGATGCTACTTTTAGTCCAAAAACATATAATAATGGAGATATCGTTACTTATAAGTTAAATAATGAGTCTGAAGTATCAGTCACTATGGGTGAATCAATAACAATGGATTGGGATGGAGATGGTTCCGTAACAACAGAGGCTGTAACTAATTCAAATTTAACTAGAGCTTTAGTTTATAGGATAAACTCAAATCCGAATATGAAAGATTCTATTACAGCATATAATGGAGATTATTCAATAGATGCAAATGGAAATAAAGTTACTAAAAATACTCAGGATAACTATTTAAGAATTGAATCAAATGCTGGCGGAATTGCAAATAAATTTGATGGAAGAATTAGTATTCAAAAATTTGATGATTTAGGAACACCTGTTTCTGAAGAAGCTAGAGAATCTATTTATAGAAATGAATCACAAAGTACAGACCCTGAATCAAGAGTTTATATCTCAATTTATGATAAAGGAATTTCAGCAAAAAGTGGTATTATAAAAGCTCAAGTAGAAAATTTATCATCAGATTCTCCAAATAATAAATTTCAAGTTTATTTTGATAAATTAGATGCTTTTGCTCAAACTTTGGGAGATATAACTGATAAATATATCAAAACAGGAACTGATACTTATATTTATGGAGAAGCTGCTAGTGATGAGTCTTTAGGGGTAATAAATTCAGTAGGATTGTTTAGTGGTTCAAGTATTAAAACATTAAAGTTTAATGACAGTTTAGTTAATGAATTAACTCAAGAGAAGCTAGATTATTTAGCAACTATGCAATGGAATAATGATTTGTCTTATGATGGGAAAGCTCAAACAGGAACATCAACAGCAAAAGCATCATTATCTGAATTTTTTAGAGATTTAAGAGTTACGGTTTCAGCAGATAAAGAGAGTGTAAATTTTTTAAAAGATACTCAAGCTGGTGTTAAAATGTCGATTAAATCTTCATATGATCAATTAACTAAAGTTGATAAAGACAATGAAATGTTAGATTTAATGAAATTTCAAGCAGCATATACTGCAAATGCTAAGATAATTACTGCAATAGATGAAATGTTGCAAACATTACTTGGTTTAAAAAGATAAAAGGATAAATCATGGCTAATGGAGTTTTAGGATTAGGTTCAGGTGGAGCAGCATCTTTAAATAGTGAGTTAATCGATAAATTAAAAACTGCAGAAAGAAAATCAACAGTTGCACCAATAGAAACAAGTATTGAAAAAATTACAAAGGAAAAAGTAACTTTTGCAAGTATTCAAACAAAAGTATCAGAGTTATTAGATGCTATTAAACCTTTTGATTTATTTATTTCAGGAGGAGTTACTGCATTCGAACAAAAATCAGCAACAACTTCTGGCGATTCAGTAACATTTGATGCTGCTGATGCAAAAGCTTTAAAAAAAGGCTTTACAAGTGTTGATGTAACTAAACTAGCACAAAAAGATGTTTATCAATCAGGAAGTGTTAGTGCAGCAACAAAAGATAGTATAATTAATCAAGGTATACTATCTATACATGTTGGTGATATTACAACTGATCCATTAGACAAGCCACTAGAGTTTGATACTACAAATAAAACTTATCAACAATTAGCTGATGAGATAACAGCTAAAACAGGTATGAATGCAAGTGTAGAACAAGTTGGGACGGATTCTTTTAGGCTAGTTATTAAAAGTGAAGAATCAGGAGTTGATAATAAGTTAATTATTAGTGGAGCAGCAAGTCAAGCTTTAGGTTATACAACAGATGGAACAGCAATTAATAGTACTAATCATACGTTAACGGCTCAAGATATGGACGCAACAGTTGATGGTATTAAATATAGTGTATCTTCGAATAATTTAACTGTTGATGGACTTAAAATTACAGCAAATAAAGTTGGTAGTTCAACTATAAATGTAACAGAAGATAATTCTCAAGTTGAAACATTAATGAAGAATTTTGTGACTAAATATAATGAAGTTGTGGCATTAATTGATACAGAAGTTTTGAGTGCTGATTCGACGCTTGGAGACAAATCTTCTATTAGAAGTATAACAAGTGAAATAAAGGATAAATTATTTGGTTCTTATGGATCAGTTGGAGATAAATCAGTATTTAATTTTGGAATAGAACTTGATAAATATGGTGGATTGACACTCGATAGTGCAAAATTTAATAAAGCAGTACAAGAAGATATGCCTGGATTAAAAGATTTATTTCTTGGAACGGCTGAAAAAAAAGGTTTAGGAACTACATTAAAAGAAACTCTTGATAATATGAAATTTACTGGTGGTGTATTAAACACTTATGAATCTTCAATGACAAAAAGAGAAGCAACATTAAATGAAACTAAAGTAAAAGCTGAAAAATCATTGGATGCAAAATATCAACAACTAGCACTACAATTTAGTGCATATGGTGCATTAATAAATCAAATGGAATCATCATTTGGTGGATTAAAAATGATAATTAATCAATCAACTTCAGGGAATTAATTTTGAATAAGAGAAGGAATTTTTCTTTTTCTTTTTCTTTTATAGAATTAAGCAAATATATAATATACTGACACATAAAATGATTAGTAGGAGTTATTAAGTATGGGAATAGAGGTATATAATCAACAAAATGCAATTTCAGATGATCCATATGTTTTAGTATTAAAACTTTATGAGGGTCTTATAAAATATCTTTCATTTGTAAGAAGTGCAATGGAAGAAAATAATATTGAAACAAAATTTACATATGTAAATAAATCAATAGCAATTTTTGATGAACTAAGAAATGTATTAGATTTTGATGGTGGAGAAGTTGCATATTATTTAGATGGTTTATACTTATACCAAATTGAAACTTTATTTAGTGCTGGAATTGATGATAATATCAATGCAGTTAATCAAGTTATGAAAGTTACTCAAGGATTAATTGACGCATGGAAAGAAGAGACAGGTCTTTAAAAGCATTAAGTGAATTGGTTTATATCGATTCACTTGATTCATTTGAAAAAGCAGATAGCTTAGTAAAATGGTATGATAATTATTTGAGTAATGATTCTATTTCAGATTTTGATTTAGAATT
Source organism: Aliarcobacter sp. (assembly GCA_028703945.1). Taxonomy (GTDB): domain Bacteria; phylum Campylobacterota; class Campylobacteria; order Campylobacterales; family Arcobacteraceae; genus Aliarcobacter. Next base: position 30,339 of record JAQVLW010000023.1, read on the forward strand.
AAAAGACTTAGAAAAACTTCAAGAACTTTTTTTTAAAAATATTAATTTTTTAAAAGCTCACAAAGAAGAGACGAGATTAGAACTTGTAAAAATGCAAAAAGTAAAGAGATTTTTAAAACACTAGTTCTTCTAACTCTATCTTTTCTCTAAAAATATAAGTTCTAATATTTTTAGGGATTTTATTTATTCTATATAATTCTTTATATTTTTTTTCTATAAACTCACTACATATTGGTGCTATCCAGATATGATTTTGTTGAATTGAGATGTTTATTTTATGAGAAATAGTAATCTCTTTTTGTTTTAATATCTCATTTCTTTGGGCTGATGTTAATAAAAAACCTCTTTTTTTCAGACTTAAATCAATAGTTCTAATATTTAAATTATCATCATTTTGATTTAGAAAAATCTCTAATTCTTTTATCTTTTTAATTGGAATATTTTGAATATTTAAAGAATCTAAATCAATTTGTAGATATTCAAAAGATTTTTTTACACCACTACTAAAATTTTCTAAAAATTTATTAGAAAAAGTATGTCTAAAATAGTTTCTTTTGTATTTCTCATCAAAATTTGATTGGTCAACAAAATATTTGTGATTATTTATTTTTAGATAATTTTCAAGTTCCTCTTTTGTGATATTTAAAAGTGGTTTGTAAATTTTATGGTTTTCTTTTTGCTCAAATTCATTAAATCCAATAAGTTCAACTAATCCAGCACCTTTAGATAATTGCATCATAAACCACTCTAATTTATCGTTTAATTGGTGTGCAGTGATTAAATTTTCATAAGAGTTTTCTAGAATTATTTCATCAAAAAATTTATATCTTATATCTCTAGCATTTTTTTCAAAATTGGAAATATTTTCAATTTTTGTTTCTTTTAAAAAGATGTTTTTTTTGTATTTAGAAGCTAAATTTTTTGCATAAAAAACTTCATCTTTACTTTGAACTCTTAAATTATAATTAACAATAGCAATATCAAAGGGAATATTTTGTTCAAGTAGCAAAAAAAATAGCGCACTAGAATCAACTCCTGCTGAAAAAGCTAGAAGATTTTTTTGATTCCGAATTACACTAAAATCTAAGTTCATAACTATTTAATTACAGTTGCTAATAGTTTATCTCCAGCAAGTTCAGTAATTTTTACTGTGTAAATTTGTCCAAATTTAATTTGTTCATTTTCAGGAAGTTCATTGTCATTGATGTAAATTTCTCCATCAATATCAGGTGCCCAAATTGTTTTTCTTGCACTCAATAAATATTCGTGCTCTTCACTTTCACCATCAACATAAACTTCAAAAGTTTTTCCAATTTCAGATTCAAGTGATTCTTGCGTTGTTAAAGCAATTATTTCACCAATAATTTCAGCTCTTTCATCAATAATCTCTTGCTCTATTAAATCTTTAGACTCTGCAGCTGCTGTTCCTTCTTCTGTTGAATAAGAGAAAACATTTGCTCTATCAAATTTAAAATCTTCAATATATTTACATAAAATTTCATGATCTTCTAAAGTTTCCCCTGGATGTCCTGCAATAAATGTTGTTCTTACAAATGAGTTTGGTTTACTTCTCATGTGATTCATAAGTTCATTTAGTTTTTCAACACCTTTTCCTCTTTTCATGATTTTAAGCATTGATGGAGTTATATGTTGTAATGGCATATCAAAATAGTTTACAAAAACTTGTGAATCTGCAATTTTATCAATTAAAGATAAAGTTGTAGTTGATGGATAAAGATATAAAATTCTAGCTGTTTTAATACCTTCAATTTTTTCAACTTCTTCAATTAAAAGTTCAAGACCATTTTTTATATCTTGGTCTCGTAAAAATGAAGATGAATCTTGAGATACAAATGAAAAATCAACATAACCCTTTGATACAAGTGATTTAACTTCTTTTACAAGTGACTCTAAAGTTCTTGAGTGAAGTTTCCCTTTAAATGATGGAATTGCACAAAAAGAACAAGTTTGATTACATCCTTCGCTTAGTTTTACATAAGCGTGGTATGAAGAACCTGTAATTACCCTTTCATTTTCATCTGAAGCTAAAAATACTTCATTTGAAAAAGCACTTCTTTTTTCATGTACAAGTAAATCTATTTTGTCATAATCTCCAACACCTGTAAAAACATCAATTTCTGGTAACTCTTTTTGAAGTTCACCTTGGTATCTTTGGCTTAAACATCCAGCCATTACTAAAACTGACTCTTTTTTTCTTTCATCGTGAAGATTAAAAATTGTATTTAAACTCTCTTGTTTTGCACTATCTATAAATCCACATGTATTTACGATGATAACATCTGCATTTGCTGCATCATCTGTAATTGTATAATCTTTTAATTTACCTAACATAATCTCTGAATCAACAAGATTTTTAGTACAACCAAGGCTTACTAAATGTAGAGTTTTTTTAGGATTTTTTACTGAAAATTTCATATATTTATTCTTTTATCTTAATTTTTTTGCAATTTTATCATAAACTCTTTTTAAAACAAAATGTTAAAGCCAAATATTATCAAGTAGTCTAGTATTTCCAAATCTAGCAACCACAAGAATAATTGTATTTTTTGGTTCTACAACTTTTAGCTCATTAAACTCTCTATCAACAATGGCTACATATTCTACATCTAAAGTTTGCATGATTGAATAAAGTTTATTTTCCACGGCATTAATATTTCTTTCTCCACTTGCAATTAATGAACCAGCCATATATAAAGATTTTGAAATAAGTAACGCATCTTTTCTTTGTGTTGCATCTAAATAAATATTTCTTGAACTAAGCGCTAACCCATCATCTTCTCTTATGATTTCACAAGGAACAATATTAATAGGTAAAAATAAATCTTTTACCATTTGCATAATAAGAGAGAGCTGTTGGGCGTCTTTTTTCCCAAAATATGCATTTGTAGGTTGTGTTAAATTAAATAGCTTTAATACAACTCTTAAAACACCATCAAAATGTCCAGGTCTTGTTTTTCCCTCAAGTATATAGCTTTTATTTGGAGCTTTAATTAAAACCTCTTCTTTCCCATACATTGTAGAAATTTCAGGCATGAAAACATAATCAACCTTACACATTTGACAGATTTTTTTATCTGCTTCATCTTTTCGAGGATATGCATCCAAGTCTTCACCTGGTAAAAATTGAGTTGGGTTTACAAAAATAGATACTATTATTACATCATTTTCACTTCTTGCTTGTTTGATTAGTGAAATATGTCCATTATGTAATGCTCCCATTGTTGGAACAAAACCAACTGTTCCAACAATATTTTTTCGTATTTTTTGTAATTCTTCTATTGTTTTTAAAACTTGCAATTTCTTTCCTTTTTAAACATTGTAGATATTAAATTTATTTTTCTTCATAGTTAGGATTTAATTTTAGTAAAACTAAATCTGCAATCATATTACCAATTAGTGTCAAAAAGGCACCAATTATCAAAATCCCCATAATTACAGGATAATCATGGCTTAAAGCGCTTTGATAAAACAATAATCCCATTCCATCAATTGAAAAAATTGTTTCAAGAATCACTGAACCTCCAATAATTCCAGGCAGTGAAAGACCAAGAAGCGTAATAACTGGTGGATATAAATTTGGTAAGATATAGAATCTTAAAATTTGTTTAGATGTTAATCCACGAGCTTTTGCAAAAAAAATATAATCAGATTTTAAAATCTCAATAGTCAAACTTCTAATATATAAAATCAAACTTCCAATACCACCAAAAACTATAATAAAAATAGGAAGTACTAAATGCCATGCATAATCCAAATAATAATTAAAACTTCCATCATTAGCAACTCCATGAAGTCCAGCTATTGGTAAAATCTCAAAATTAATGGCAAAAATAAGAACTAATAAAAGTGCTAAATAAAATGAAGGCATTGCAAAACTAAGAAGTGATAATTGAGCTGTAAATTTATCAAATAATGAGTTTTTATTTAAAGCTGATTTTATTCCAAAATAAAGAGAAATGATGAATATTAAAACCATAGAAACAATATTTAATATCAAAGTAATAGGCATTCTACTTAATATTTCATTTTTTACCATTTCTCCACTAGCAAATGAAATTCCAAAATCAAGTTTAATTATAGAAAAAAACCATGAAGAAAATTGAATATATAAAGGTTTATCCAAACCATAAATAGCTTTTAATTGCTCGATTGATTCAGGTGTAATATTTGGATTTAATTCACCACTTGCAAAAAAAGAGTTAGGAGCGGCATTTATTGCAATAAAAGAAATAAGGCTAATTATAAAAAGCATGATGATGAGGTATAATAATTTTTTTAAAAATAGTTTCATAACGCAGATTATACAGAAGATAGGTTTAAATGATAGGTATAGATATAACATCAATAGATAGAATTAAAAAAATGTATGAAAAGTTTGGAATAAAGGCTTATGAGAAGTTTTTAAACCCAAAAGAGATTGAGCTTATAAAAAAGCCAGAAACTGCTGCTGGTTTTTGGGCTGCAAAAGAAGCTGCTTCAAAAGCTATTGGAACTGGAATTGGAGTATCTTGTGGTTTTCATGATATTAAAATATCAAAAGGAAAACTAGGAAATCCAAAAATTAAATATAAGAAAAAAGTTAGAGAAAAGTTTAATATAAAAAAATCTCATCTTTCGATAACTCACGATGCAGGTTTTGCAATAGCTGTTGTTGTTAATGTTTTTAAAAATTAAGAGAATATTTATTAATTTATGATTATAATGATAATGATTATTAGAGTTACTCGTAAGGATTTTTAATGTTAGCTAGTTTTTTGATTACTTTTAGGGAAGGTTTGGAAGCTTTTTTGATTGTTGGAATTATTCTTTCATATCTTAGTAGGCTTCAAGCATCAACGTACAATAAATATATATATGTAGGTGTTTGTATTGGTGTAATAGTGTCATTGTTTATTGCATATATTTTTCAAGTGGTAATTTATGGAATAGAAAATGAGCTTTATCAACACTATTTAATGATATTTATTCTTTTATTTGCAACAGTTGTTTTATCATATATGGTTGTATGGATGGCAAATCAATCAAAGCAAGTAAGTGAGAAATTAAAAGAAGATTTAAAAGCTCTTGTAACTACTGGGAATATTTTAGGAATGGTTTTTTTATCTTTTTTGGCTGTATTAAGAGAAGGTTTTGAGACAGTTTTATTCTTTTCTTCACTTTCAATTAGTGAAACTTTTTCTTTAGAAGAAGGACTTATTGGTGCAATGTTGGGCTTAGTTTTATCAATAATTTTAGTTTATTTTTTAATGAAAGGAGCTAAAAATATTCCATTAAAAGTATTTTTTAAATATACGGGGCTTTTAATTCTTATTATTGCAGGAGGACTTTTTGGAAGTGCTGTTTCAATGATGCAAGCAAGTAGCATTTTACCTACTTGTGTTCCTATGGTTTATGATATTTCAGATATTTTAGATGATAAAGGTCTTTTGGGAACATTTTTAAGAGCATTGTTTGGATACAACTCTTCTCCTTCTCTTCTTCACTTGTTATCTTGGG
>JAQVLW010000065.1:0-7179 GCA_028703945.1 Aliarcobacter sp.
GCACCTGTTTTATTAACACCACTATATCTATCACCAACATATTGTCCATTTACATTAAAATGAAAATCTTTAATTCCATAATAATCAACTCCAAAACCAACTTGTTCTTTTGCTCGTCTTGCTAACTCTTGTCCATTGTTATCTTCAGCACTTAAAGATGTATAATTTAAATTTAAAAAAGTATCTTCAAGCACATCTTTTTTATAAGCTAATTCATAGCCTTTTAGAGTCGAAATACCATTTATATTTCCATATTTATATGTGTTTGTATCAAAGTCTATCATATCTTCGATTTTTGTATGGAAGTAAGTAGCAGAGATACCTTGATATTCAACTCCTAAATCATAACTTTTACTACTTTCAGGATTTATATCTTTGCTTCCATAAATTGAATATAAATTATATAAAGTTGGAACATTATAAGCTGTACCATAATTTGAACTTACATTCAGTTCATTCCAAATATATTGTTTAACACCTACTTTTCCAGTTGTTTTATTGTCAAATTTATCATAGGCATCTTTTCTTAATGATTCAGTTATAATTGTTTTACTATCATTAAATTTATTACTATTTGTTATAAACACTGCTTTGTTATCATATTTTTCATTAAGCTCATTTTTATGTTCAAAAGTTTTGTAATCAGTACCTAATAATACAAAAGCATTATCATTTTGATATGGGATATTAGTTTTTAAACCATATTCATTTACAATTCCATCAAAATAAGAAGTTGAATTTGTTGCTGGATAATAGTACTCTCTATCAAAATCAGATCTTTTTACTGAAACATCAGTTGTTGCAAAATTATTTTTATTTTCATATGAAACCATAGAGAATTGATCTTTTGTATTTGCTGTATTTAATGAATCACCACTTGTACCATCAAAATTATTATCAGCATCTACAATTGTATGCGATATATCAATTTTATTTGAATCATCAAAATTATAACCAGCTTTTAAACTTGAGGTTAGATTTTTATATCCATCTTCTTCTAAACCTAATTCATTACCTCTTTTTCCATAATTTGGCGAAGATTTTTTTACAAGGAAAGATGAATAACCATCAGTATCAGTTTTATATACAGAACCTTTTAAATAATATTTATCTGTTTTATGAGATAAATTCATACCATATTTTTTAGTATCAAATGAACCATATTCAACACTAGCATTACCATGTGTACCAGTTTTTGCACTTTTTGTGATAATATTAATTACACCCGCACTTGCATCTGCACCCCAAATACCACTTTGAGCACCTTTTACAACTTCAATTTGTTCAATATCATCTATCATTAAATGTTCAAACGGAGCACCACTTAATCCAGTAATATCGTTATATCTTATTCCATCTATTAAAACTAAAATTCTTTTTGAATCATTTCCTCTAAGATAAACAGAAGAAGAAGCACCAAAACTTCCATTACTTGTGAATGAGATACCAGGTATTGTATTCAAAGCATCAACTACACTTGAATAGTGTTTTTCTTCTATATCTTCTTTAGTAATAATATCAATATTAGAAGTAACATCTTTGATTGATTGAGTTGAATTAGTAGCACTTGTAACTGTGATTGTTTCTAAACTTTGAGCCGAAAAAAGGTTTGTTGTTGCTAGAAGTAAGCTTGCAACTAAGCTTGTAGATATTTTTTTTTGCATTATTAATTTTCCTAATTTTTATATTTATTGGTTATTTGTTGAATATAGATTTATTGGTTTTAATTGCTTTAATAGCAATAACTTAGTGATTTTTGGCATTATATTTGACAAAATAGTATAAATCATACAGTTAAAAGATTGCAGCTTTCTGTTAACTGTAGCAGCTAAAATCCCAAAAAGACTAAAGTATTTTCTTGTTTTACTAATCATTTTTTCCTCCTTATTAAAATTTAATTTTGATTATTTTGAACTAAATGTGACAACTTAAAATTGATTTTGTAGGATCAATTAAATATTGATAACCCAAATATCCTATATAAAATCCAAAAGCTATTACTAAAATAGAAGCTAATTTTATAAATAAATCTCTAAGATTTGATTGTTTAAAAAGTCCTACAAAAAATCCAAGTGAAAAAAGTGCTGGAACTGTACTTAAACCAAATATTAACATTACAAATGCTCCCCAAAATGCACTTCCAGTACTTGCAGCTGTGATTGCAAAAACATATACAAACCCACAGGGAAGCAAACCATTTAGCATTCCTAAAAGATAAAAGCTAAATAGTGATTGTGAACCTAAAAGTGCTTTAAATGTACTTTGATAAAGTGGTGATTTTGAACAGCTATGCTCTAAAATAGTTAAAAACTTGATTTTCCCAAGAAGTGAAAGTCCAACTAATACCATCATCAACCCAGTTATTAATAAAAAAATACCACTTGTAAAATTATCAAAAGTTACAACCCCACCTACAAAACCAAATAAAGCTCCAAGAATCATATAAGTTGAAATTCTTCCAAAAGAATAAAGTAAGTGAGCAAGAGCTTGAACTTTTTTTGTCCATTCATTTTTTATTTTTGTACTTGAATATGCGATTACAATTCCACCACACATTCCAACACAATGTCCGAATGAACCTAAAAATGCAATGGAAATAATTGTTATAATACTAATTGTTTCCATTATTTCCTAACAACTCTTTTTTAATATATGGGTTTCTCAAATCCTCATTTCTTAAAACTTTTAAAACAACTTCTTCAAAAGATATTAAACCTTCTTGTTTGTTTTTAAAAGCCCCAAATCCATGTCCCATAGGAGTTGTGTCTGTTCTATTAAACCATGCTACTCTGGCATTAATATACTCATTTGTATCATTTGTATAAACCCATAAGATTACTTCTTTTTGGAATTTTATATTGTTATACCATAAGGCTAAGCAACCAACATCATCAAAAAACCAAGTTTTTCCATCAGGCGATATTGCTTGTGCTGAGTGTTTATCTGAACCTAATGTCATACCACATTGTGTATCTTGGAAATGATTTGGAGTAATTTGAATTGGCTGAAAAGTATCATTTCCCGTATGAATTACAGTCATCTGTTTTTTATTAGACATAGATAAAAATATTATAATTATTATTGCAATAATTGCAATTAGCGTAAGAAAAGGTAAGATTTTTTTCATTGAAACTCCAAAATAGAATTTGTATTATATTCACTTGTATATAAAATTCAGTTTATTATGGCAAAAAAAAAGGCTTCACATGGGAATTTGTGAAGCCGTATTCAAATCTATTTAAGTGTATAGGATACCAAATAAATGTATTTAGTAGTAGGAGGATTTAATATAAATATCCTATATGTGTAATATTATCAACTCAATTATTAAAATAAGATAAAAGTTATCCTCTTTAATTACTTTTTATAAATTTTTATTTAATCTTACTTTATATTTTAAATAATATAATACAAATCTATATAAAAATAAGGATTAATATTTATGCGTCTAATAATGTTTGATATGGATGGAACGCTTATAGATAGCGGTTTAGCTATTACAAATACAATAAATTATGTTAGAGTTAATTTAGGTTTTGAAAAATTAGAAAAAGATTATATTTTAGAAAAAGTAAATGACCCTGCAATAAATTCTGCTGAATTTTTTTATGGAACAAAAGAGTTTACACCCCAACAAACAAAACTTTTTGAAGAATATTATAATATTCATTGTTTAACAGATTTAGCTGTTTATGATGGAATTTCGAAATTAATTGATGATTTAAGTAAAGATTTCACCCTCGCTGTTGCTACAAATGCAAATTCTGATTATGCTCATAAAATGCTAAATCATGTTGGGCTTGGACACCATTTTAAAACTATTTTAGGTTACGACAGTGTAAAAAATCCAAAACCTCACCCAGAGATGGTATATAAAATACTTGATATTCATAATATTTCAAGTCAAAATGCTCAATTAATCGGAGATTCGCACAAAGATATAATGGCAGCCACAAGAGCTGGAGTTGATTCTGTTTTAGTAAATTGGGGATTTTCAAATCACAAAACTGATGCAATAGAAACTGTTGAAGAGTTAAAAAAAAGAATATTAAAAAAGTTTAAATAAGTAAAATTATGTTAAACAAAATAAAATCTTTATTTAAAAAACAAAAAACGTTTTCTTGTATTATTTGGGATGGAAAAATCATGAGATATTTAGATTTAACCCAAAAACAAATAGATAAAATGCAAACTTCTCCTAAATATAAAGACTGGAATATTACCAAAAAAGATGAGTGTTAAAGTTATATAAACTTATATTCACCCTCTTTTAAATCATCAACCATAAATCCACCAAAACTAACTCTATGTAAACTAAGTACCCTATTTCCAACTGCAGCAAACATTCTTTTTACTTGATGATATTTTCCCTCACAAATTTCTAATCTAACATGTGTTTCAGATATAACTTCAAGAACTGCTGGAAGTAGTGGTTTTTTTTCACCATTTAACATCAATTCACCACTTGCAAAAATCTCTTTTTCATCACCATTTAAAGGAACAGCTAAAGTTGCTTCATAAATCTTTGAAACATCGCTTTTAGGACTTGATAATTTATGATTTAAAGCTCCATCATCTGTAAGAATTATTGCACCTGTTGTATCAACATCAAGTCTGCCAATAGTAGAAATTTTTGGATTTCTTCTATTCCATCTTGAGGGAATCAGCGCATAAATCAAGCTTCCGGCATCGTTGTGTGAACAAATAAATCCTGATGGTTTATTTAATAAAATTGTAATTATCTCTGAATCAAGCACTTCATTATTTACTTTTATATCATTATGATAAGCTTTTATTGAAGTATCAAAAACTCTTTTATCATTTACAGTAAGTTCAAAAATTCGTAAAAATTTTTTAGCTTCACTTCTCGTGCAATATCCTAAACTTGATAGATGTGCATCAATTCTTTTATAACTATTTTGCATATATTAAAATCTCTTTTATTTAAAATTGCTAGATATTAACATCTTTTTCAATAAAATACAAATATGAAACTAATTGATAAAAAAAATAAACTATATTTATTAAATGATAATAACTTTGATTTTCCAACTCTTGACATGATAAAAGATGATTTAGTTGCTGTTGGTGGAGATTTTCATCCTCAAAGATTACTTAATGCTTATGAAAATGGGATTTTTCCTTGGTATATTGATGAATACAATTATATTCATTGGTTTAGTCCTCAAAAAAGAATGGTTCTAAAACCAAATGAAATGAAAGTCTCAAAAAGCCTAAAAAAATCTATTTTTAACAAAGGTTTTGTAATAAAATCAAATGAAAATTTTGAAGCTGTTATGAGAGCCTGTTCTCAAATTAAAAGAAAACACGAAGATAGCACCTGGATAAATGAAGATTTTGTTCAAGCTTATACAAATCTGCATCATTTAGATATTGCTTTTAGTATTGAATGTTATTTAAATGAAGAGTTAGTTGGTGGACTTTATGGGCTTCTAATAGGAAATATTTTTTGTGGTGAAAGTATGTTTGCAAAAGTAACCGATGCTTCAAAAGTAGCCTTTTATCATCTTTGCCAACAAGCTGAGGAAAATGGTATAAAGCTTATAGATTGTCAAGTTTACAACGACCACTTGGCAAGTTTAGGAGCTTATGAAATAAGTAGAGAAAAATACTTTGAGATATTAAATGAAAACATTTAATATCTCAAAAATGTTACTTTTTTCTATACTTTTATAAACTAAACCACTATTTTAATTAATTGCTACACTGTTACTACTTTTTTGTTTTATAATAGCTGATATTTCAATAATTATAAGGTAATAAAATGAGTGAAGAAATAAAAAGAGAAAAATCTCTTACAATGACTATGTTAATGACTCCAGATAAAGCAAACTTTTCTGGAAAAAATGTTCACGGTGGTGAAATTTTAAAAATGTTAGATCATGTTGCATATGCTTGTGCTGCAAGATATACAGGTATGTATGCAGTAACATTATCAGTTGACATGGTTTTATTTAAAGATCCTATTAAAATTGGTTCACTTGTTACATTTCATGCCTCTGTAAATTATACAGGAAGAACTTCTATGGAAATTGGTATTAAAGTAATTTCAGAAGACATAAAAGATCATACAATTAAAAATACAAATGTTTGTTATTTTACTATGATTGCTGTTGATGAAGCCGGTAAACCAGCGTCTGTTCCTAAATTAGATTTAGTTACTGAAGATGATAAGAGAAGATATAATGATGCAATTCAAAGAAGAGAAATTAGAATGTCCTCAAGACACTCAAAATAATTATTTTTTACTTCTATAAAAAAGGGGAAGATTTGAAAATCTTCCCCTTTTTTTCAAGTTTCTAATAAAAGATATTAAGCTTCTTTAGACTCAATAAACTCTTCGTAACTTCCTTTGAAATCAACAATTGTTCCATCTGGTTGAATTTCGATAATTCTATTAGCGAATGCATCTAATAATTCCCTATCATGAGATACACAAACAACAGAACCTGGATACTCAAGTAACCCCTCACCTAAAGCAATAATAGCTTCTAAGTCTAAGTGATTTGTAGGTTCATCTAAAACTAAGAAATTCCCTTGCTCTAACATAATTTTAGAAAGCATCATTCTGTGTTTTTCACCACCACTACAAGAGTTAACTTTTTTCTCTTGTTCTTGGCCGTTAAATAACATTCTTCCAAGACAATTTCTGATTTCAGAAATATCAGCATCTCTATCACAATTTCTTAACCAATCATAAAGTGTAATATCACCTTCAATTATATCCGTTGCATTTTGTGGGAAATATGAGTTTTGAATAGTTGCACCCCATAAAATTTCACCACTATCAGCTTTTAGGTTTCCTTCTAAAATCTCACATAAAGTGGTTTTACCAATACCATTTGTTCCAATTAGAGCAATTTTATCGCCCTTTTCAACTGTAAAATTAATATTATCTAAAACAACATGGTCTCCATAAGCTTTACAAATATTTTTAACAGTTAATAACTCTTTTCCAACTTCTCTTTTTTGTTTAAAAATAATAGATGGATCTCGTCTACTTGATACTTGAATTGCGCCAATATCAAGTTTATCAAGTTGTTTTTGTCTTGAAGTTGCTTGTTTTGCTTTAGATGCATTTGCACTAAATCTAGTAATAAACTTTTCAAGTTCTTCTTTTTCTTTTAATTTTTTACCAACATCTTTTTCATTTTGTTT